>CALEMZ010000250.1 GCA_937910975.1 uncultured Pseudorhodobacter sp.
AAAAGTATTTGCCTCGCGGGCTTTGGGCAACTGCGTTGCCTGCCACGCCTCTGAAGTGACCAAAGAGATTCCATTCCCCGGCAATATTGGCCCGCCCCTAGATGGCGCTGGCGATCGCTGGGAAGCGGAGCAACTGCGCGGCATTATCGCCGACGCAAAAAAGACATTCGAAGGCACGGTTATGCCCTCGTTTTACAAATCATCCGGCTTTATCCGTCCCGGCGATGCCTATACTGGCAAAGCAGGTACAGAGCCACTTCCACCCATCCTGAGCGCCCAGCAGGTCGAAGACGTTGTGTCTTATCTGCTTACGTTCAAAGAATAAACCGTGGCACCCCTGTCCGGCAGATGCCCGGATGTGACTGAGGAGTGATAAAATGATCCTTTCAAGAAGAGAAGCGCTGGTGCTTGCTTTGGGAAGCGTGGCTGCGGCCGCAATTCCACTGCCCGCATTAGCAAGCGTGGATGAGGCGGTTGCCGCATTCACCGGTGGTGCTGAAGTTGGCACTGGCGCAGGCATAACCCTGACCGCCCCGGAAATCGCTGAAAACGGCAATACCGTTCCGGTTGCCGTCGATGCGCCCGGTGCATCGGCCATTATGATTCTGGCGGCCGGTAACCCGACCCCAGGGGTTGCGACCTTCCACTTTGGTGAATTGGCCGGGGCACATATGGCCTCTACCCGTATCCGCCTTTCCAAGACGCAAGACGTGGTTGCCATCGCCAAGTTGGCCGACGGTTCCTTTGTGCGCGTATCCAGGGAAGTTAAGGTCACCATCGGCGGCTGCGGCGGCTGATTTAGGGAGATTGAAAAAATGGCAAACGATGTAAAACCTCGCGTTAAAGTTCCAAAGTCTGCAAAGGCTGGCGAAGTGGTTGTGCTGAAAACACTAATCAGCCACCCAATGGAAACCGGCCTGCGCAAAGACAGCAAGGGCGAACTGGTTCCGCGCTCGATCATCAACCGATTCACTTGTGACTTCAACGGCAAGAACGTGATCGACGTAACGCTCCAGCCTGCAGTCTCGACCAACCCTTACTTCGAATTTGAAGCGGTTGTGCCGGAAGCTGGCGAGTTCAAGTTCACTTGGTACGATGATGATGGCTCTGTCTATGAAGACGCCAAAGCCATCGCAATCGCCTGATTGCTGCGGCACCATAAACCTATAGGGAGGAGACTTTATGAAGCAGCGGACAATCAAGACGGCACTGACCGTAACCGCACTTTTTGGCCTTGCCTTTGCCGGCACAGCCATGGCCGAAGCTGTCGAGGACACGCTTGTCATTGACGGCGTCGAAATCACTACCAGGGCCGCCGCACCGGCCCATCTGGAAGGTGCGCTGGATGAAATCCGGTCTGGCTGGCTTTACCGCGAGGCTGATACGCGCGTGATGCAAGCCGATGATTTTGACAATCCGGGCATGATCTTTGTGGATCGCGGCCTTGATAGCTGGAACGCCGTTGATGGCACCGAGGGCAAATCCTGCGCCTCTTGCCATGAAGGCCCGGAAGCAATGGCAGGCCTGCGCGCGGTAACCCCGCGTGTCGATGCAAAATCTGGCAAGCTGATGAACATCGAAGGCTATGTCAACGATTGCCGCACCACCCGCATGGGCGCTGAGGCATGGGGTGGCAGATCGGATAAGATGACCGATATGATGGCCCTGATCGCGGTGCAATCGCGCGGTCAGCTCATGAATGTTGCGATTGATGGTGCTGCTGCCCCTTTCTTCGAAAAGGGCAAAGAGATCTATTACTCCCGTTTTGGTCAATTGGAGCTTTCCTGCGCCAGCTGCCACGAGCAGAACAACGGAAACTACATCCGTTCGGACCATCTTTCTCAGGGCCAGACCAATGGCTTCCCGGTTTACCGCCTGAAAGATGCCAGTCTGACCACTCCGCAAGGCCGCTTTGTGGGCTGCGTCCGCGACACCCGCGCCGAGACCTTCAAGGCCGGCTCGGATGAGTTTAATGCGCTGGAACTCTATGTCGCCTCGCGCGGCAATGGTCTGGCCGTTGAGGGCGTTTCCGTCCGCAACTAACCAATCCCGGATGCCCGGCCCGGCCGGGCATCCGCATGATTTGTTTTAAAATTTTTAAACTTTGCAATGCCTTTCCCGCCCTTGGGGCGCATGGAAGGGTATGACTGTAACGAAAGGGTCATCTCATGATTTCGCGGCGCGAGTTTCTTCAGGCCTCAGTGGCCGCATCCGCCATTTACGGCGCCTCGGGCGTTGGCAACTGGTCGCGCCTCGCAGCACAGCAGGTACTGACCCAGGATCAGCTCTTGCAATTTGATGCCTTCGGCAACGTCACCTTGATCCACATCACCGACATTCACGCCCAACTCAAACCGATCTGGTTCCGCGAGCCCGAAACCAACATCGGTATTGGTGATGTGAACGGCAAGCCGCCGCATGTCACCGGGATGGATTTCATCAAGATGTTCAACCTCAAGCCCGGTAGCCCCGAAGCTTACGCGCTCACCTATGAAGATTTCACCTCGCTGGGCAAAGCCTATGGCAAAATGGGTGGGATGGACCGGGTGGCCACTGTCGTCAAATCCATCCGCGCCGACCGGCCCGAGGCGATCATCCTAGATGGCGGTGATACTTGGCACGGCTCCATGACCTCACTGCTGACCAAGGGTCAGGATGTGGTCAATGTCATGAACAAACTGGGTGTGGAGGCTATGACCTCGCACTGGGAATGGACCCTTGGCACCGAGCGCGTGACGGAAATCGTCGAGGCGCTGCCCTTCCCCTTCCTCGGTCAGAATATCTTTGAAGCCGAATGGAACGAACCCGCGTTTGAGCCTTACACATGGTTTGAGCGCGGCGGCGCCAAGATCGCCGTTATCGGTCAGGCCTTCCCCTATATGCCCATCGCCAACCCCGGCTGGATGTTCCCCGAATACTCCTTCGGCATCCGCGAAGAGCGCATGCAGGAAATGGTGAATGAGGTCCGCGCCGAGGGTGCAGACCTTGTGGTTGTACTGTCGCACAACGGCTTTGACACCGATCGCATGATGGCCTCCCGCGTGTCGGGCATCGACGTGATCTTGACGGGCCACACCCATGACGCCATCCCCGAGCCGGTGCTTGTCGGGCAAACCATCCTCATCGCCTCCGGCAGCCACGGCAAATTTGTCTCGCGCGTTGATCTGGATGTGCGCGACGGCAAAATGATGGGCTTCCGGCACAAGCTGATCCCGATCTTTGCCGATGTCATCACCCCCGATGCCGAAATGGCAGCGCTGATCGACGCCGAACGCGCGCCCTTCAAGGAACAGCTTGAAGAGGTCATCGGTACAACCGACAGCCTTCTCTACCGTCGGGGCAACTTCAACGGCACATGGGATGACCTGATTTGCGACGCCATGCTGTCCGAACGGGATGCCGAGATTGTCATGTCCCCCGGTGTGCGCTGGGGTGCGTCAGTGATGCCGGGTGAAAACATCACCCGCGAAGATATCCACAACGCCACATCCATGAGCTACCCGAACTGCTACCGCACGGAAATGACAGGTGAATTCCTGAATGTCATTCTCGAAGACGTGGCCGACAACCTCTTTAACCCTGATCCCTATTATCAGCAGGGCGGCGATATGGTGCGCGTAGGCGGCATGGGTTATTCCATTGACGTCTCCAAGACCATGGGCAACCGCATCTCCAACATGAACCTGCTGAAAACCGGTGAGGCAATCGATCCTGCGCGCACTTACACCGTTGCGGGCTGGGCAAGCGTCAATGAAGGCACTGAAGGCCCGCCAATCTGGGATGTCGTTGAGGCGCATATCCGCAAGATCGGCACCGTAAAGCTAGAACCCAACACCTCAGTCAAAGTGACCGGGGCCTAAATTTAACCCGTCAAGAAAGGTTTCGTCATGTCAGACAAACCCCAATCAGGCACGACCCGGCGCGGCTTTTTGGCCGCAAGCACTGCGCTCGTCGCCAGTGCAACTGCCGCACGCGCCCAAACTGCTGACCCGCTGATCACCGAGATTCAACCTTGGGCTCAAGGCCTTGGCGATGGCGTCGATGCCACGCCCTATGGTCTGCCGATCAAGTATGAATCGGATGTGGTGCGCCGTAACGTGTCTTGGCTAACGGCGGATGTGATCTCCTCGATCAACTTCACGCCTATCCACGCGCTTGATGGCACCATCACGCCGCAGGGTTGCGCCTTTGAGCGTCACCACTCCGGCGCGATCGAGTTGCGCAAAGATGACTACCGCCTGATGATCAACGGCCTTGTTGATCAGCCTTTGGTCTTTACCTATGCCGATCTGGAGCGTTTCCCGCGTGTCACCCGTACTTTCTTCCTGGAATGTGCGGCCAACACGGGTATGGAATGGGCCGGCGCGCAGCTCAACGGCTCGCAGTTCACCCATGGCATGATTCATAACATGGAATATACCGGCGTCACCCTGCGCACCTTGCTCGAAGAAGCCGGCGTCAAGCCCACGGCAACATGGCTCTATGTCGAAGGCGCTGATGCCTCCTCTAATGGCCGCTCGCTTCCGATGGAAAAGGCGCTGGATGACTGCATGATAGCCTTCAAGGCCAATGGCGAAGCCCTGCGTATGGAGCATGGCTATCCCGTCCGCCTCATTGTGCCGGGCTGGGAGGGCAACCTCTGGATCAAATGGTTGCGCCGGATCGAGGCTACCGATGCCCCCGTCGAAAGCCGCGAAGAAACCTCTAAATACACCGACACCATGGCCGATGGCACTTCGCGCAAATGGACATGGGTGATGGACGCCAAATCCGTCATCACCTCACCCTCACCGCAAATGCCCATCACCCACGGCCACGGCCCGGTGGTCATTACCGGGCTGGCTTGGTCAGGCCGTGGCGCGATCACCGGGGTCGATGTCTCGGTCGATGGCGGCAAGAACTGGAAACCCGCGCGCCTTGCCGCACCAGGGCAGGAAATGGCGCTCACGCGGTTTTACTTTGATCACAACTGGCAGGGTGAAGAAATGTTGCTGCAATCGCGCACAACTGACAGCACCGGCTACGTGCAGCCAACCAAAACGCAACTGCGCGAAGTGCGCGGCGTGAACTCTGTCTATCACAACAACTGTATCCAAACCTGGTGGGTCAAACCAAACGGGGAGGCTGAAAATGTCGAAGTTTCTTAATCTAACCCTCGGTGCAATTTTGCTGGCCACGCCGGCCCTTGCAGGCGACCTCGGCATTGGCCGCCCCGCCCTGCCCGAAGAGGTCGCCGCCTGGAATATAGAGGTGCGCCCCGATGGGCTGGGCCTTCCTGCAGGTTCCGGCGATGCGCTGGTTGGCGAAGAGATCTTCGCCGAGAAATGCGCTGCCTGCCATGGAGACTTTGCCGAAGGCGTTGATAACTGGCCCAAACTCGCGGGCGGTATGAACACGCTAAATCACGATGACCCGTTAAAAACCGTAGGCAGCTATTGGCCCCATCTTTCCACCGTGTGGGATTACGTCAACCGCTCCATGCCCTTTGGCAACGCCCAATCGCTGACCCCCGATGAGGTCTATGCGATCACCGCCTACATGCTTTATTCCAACGATCTGATTGCAGATGACTTTGTGCTGTCCGACGAAAACCTCGCCAGCTTTGAGCTTCCCAACGCAGGTGGCTTTTTCATTGATGACCGTGATGTCAGCGAATACCCGCAGTTCTCGCAGCCCGCCTGCATGGAAAACTGCAAGGATGAGGTCAAGATCACCATGCACGCCTCTGTGCTGGATGTGACGCCGAACGACCCTAATGATGGCGCAGCCGCAACGCCAGTCGCTGAACCCGCCGCTGATCCGGAAACCAAGGCAGAGGCAGCCCCAGCCGAAGCACCCGCAACCGAAGTTGCCGCCGCTGATCCGGCCCTGATCGCAGCCGGGGCGGTGGTGTACAAGAAATGCGCCGCTTGCCACAAGGTCGGTGAAGGTGCCAAGAACGCTACCGGTCCCTTACTTAACGGCATCGTAAACAGCGTAGCCGCCACGGTGGATGGCTACAAATTCTCTGCTTCCATGATCGAAGCGGGGGCAGCTGGCCTGACTTGGGATACGGCAACCCTCTCGGCCTTCCTTGAAAAGCCTAAGAACGTTGTGCCCAAAACCAAAATGACCTTCGCAGGCCTGAAGAAGGCCGAAGACCGCGATGCGGTCATCGCCTATCTCGCAACTTTCGGGCAGTAAATGAGGCGAGGACGCTTTTTCCTCCTCCTTACCCTCACAGCACTCGGGTTCAGCCCGAGTGCTTTTGCCGAAACGCTGGGGGACGCCGCCAAAGGCGCCGCCGTATTCAAGGCACAATGCTCTCAATGCCACACCATTGGCGTAGGAGCCAAAAACCAAATAGGCCCGCAGCTCAACGGCCTTTATGGCCGCCGCGCAGGCAGTGTTGATGGCGTTACCTATTCCAAATCCATGATCCGCATGGGCAATGATGGCATGACATGGACCATTGAACGCCTTGACGCCTATATCGAAAACCCCAAGGCGCTGGTGTCCGGCACCCGTATGAACTACCGCGGCCTTGCCGATCCGCAACAGCGCGGCGACCTGATGGCCTTCCTGCGCGGCTATTCCGACCAGCCGCAAAACATACCGGAATCCGAGCCCACCGCGCTCAGGACCGCGCCCGATCTTGCGCCTGAAATTCTTGGGATCAAAGGCGATGCGGAATACGGCGAATACCTTTCCGCCGAATGCACCACCTGCCACCAAAAAGATGGCTCGGCTGATGGCATTCCTTCTATCACCAACTGGCCTGAGCCTGACTTTGTCGCAGCCATGCATGCCTACAAAGTCAGGCTCAGGCCCCACCCCGTTATGCAAATGATGGCAGGCCGCCTTTCAAATGAGGAAATAGCAGCGCTTGCCGCCTATTATGCCGTCATTGAAAACTAAAACCGAATCAGGGAGAACTTGAAGATGAGACTCAACAGACGCCTTTTCTTGGGAACACTCACCGCAAGCGTTACGGCCCCCATGGTCATGGCCCAATCGCGGCCCCGCGTTGTCGTCGTCGGCGGCGGCGCAGGCGGTGCGACAGTGGCGCGCTACCTTGCCAAAGACAGCGACGGCACACTTGATATCGTGCTTATTGAGCCTTCGCGCACCTACTACACCTGCTTTTTCTCCAACCTCTACCTTGGCGGCTTCCGCACATTTGAAAGCCTTGGCCACACCTATGGCAAGCTCGCCTCCGAATACGGCATCAACGTCGTGCATGACTACGCCGTCGGCGTTGACCGGGATGCCAAAACCGTGGCCCTCGCCTCGGGCGGCAGCCTGCCCTACGACAGGCTTGTGCTGTCCCCCGGTATTGATTTCGTCGAAGGCTCAGTTCCGGGCTGGTCCATCGCATCGCAAAACGCCATGCCCCACGCCTATAAGGGTGGCAGCCAGACCCAGCTTTTGCACGCCCAACTCACCGCCATGCCCGAAGGCGGCACCTTCGCCATGGTCGCGCCACCCAACCCCTACCGCTGCCCGCCCGGCCCGTATGAGCGGATTTCGATGGTCGCCCATCACCTGAAAAACAATAATCCGACCGCGAAGATCCTGCTTATCGACCCTAAGGAAAAATTCTCCAAACAGGGGCTGTTTGAAGAAGGCTGGGGCAAGCACTTCGCCGGCATGATCACCCGCATCGGCCCCGATATGGGTGCCGGCGCGATTGAAGTACGCCCCGACACGATGGAAATCGTGGTCGATGGCGAAGTGGAAAAAGTGGATGTCTGCAACGTTATCCCCGCACAGCGCGCAGGCAACATTGCAGCCCTTGCAGGTGTCACCACCGAAGGTGGCTGGGCGCCGGTTCACCCCGACAGCATGGCCTCCAAGGCTGATGAAAACATCTATGTTCTGGGCGACTCCTCAGCGCAGGGCGATATGCCAAAATCCGGCTTCTCGGCCAATAGCCAAGCCAAAGTGGCCGCTAACCACATTCGTGGCGCGCTTACCGGCTCTAGGGTCTTCCCGGCGAAATACTCCAATACCTGCTGGTCGCTGATTACCACAGATGATGGCGTAAAGGTCGGGGCCAGCTATGAGCCCACGGCGGAAAAAATCGCCAGCGTGGAAAGCTTTGTCAGCCAAACGGGCGAAGATGCAGCACTGCGCAAAACCACATATGAGGAAAGCATCGGCTGGTACTCAGGCATCACCGCTGACATGTTCGGCTAATGAAAAAGAGGCTGGCCCATCATCGGTCCAGCCCATTTCCCTAAGGTAATGATAATGAAAAGACGCGACTTTCTGGCGCTCGGCGCCGCCGCCCTCACCCTTCCGCAGCGCAGCTTTGCCGCGTCCGAGCTGGCACTGGGCGAGGCCAAGCTTATTACCCTTTCCGATGGCAACCTCGTGCTGCCCGGTAACTTCGTGCTCGCCAATATGGATGCGACCGAAGCAGAGGCGATCCGACTGAAGTTCAACCTCGATCCCGCCAGCTACACCCCGCCTTGCAACGTTACACTCTGGCAAAGCGGCACGCGCAACGTACTCTTCGATGTCGGCTCCGGTCCCGACTTTATGCCATCGGCAGGTAAACTAGCCGAAGCGCTGGACGCTGCCGGCCTTACGCCCGAAGATATCACCGATGTCGTCTTCACCCACGCGCACCCCGACCACCTCTGGGGCCTGCTGGATGACTTTGATGAACCTTTGTTCGCAAACGCCCAGCACTACATGGGGCAGGCGGAATTTGATTACTGGACCAACCCCGAAACGGTCAACACCATCGGCGAGGCCCGCACCACCTTCGCCGCCGGCGCCGCCCGCAGGCTCGATATAATCGCCGAACAGGTACAGTTTCTTAATGATGGCGAAGAGCCGATCCCCGGCATCACCGCCCGCCTCACCCCCGGCCACACGCCGGGGCATATGGCCTTTATCGTCGGCGGCAAGGCGGTGATTGTAGGCGATGCAATCTCCAACAATCACGTCGCTTTTGCCAAACCCGGCTACGCCGCCCCTTCCGATCAAGACCCGGAGCAGGCCGCCGCCTCCCGCATATCATTGCTGGACCAAATCACCGCCGACAGCCTGCAAATCGTCGGCTTCCACCTGCCCGGCGGCGGCATAGGCTCCGTCACCCGCGAAGGTGACAGCTATACATACATCGAAGGATAACCCATGCGCGCCGCCCTCGCCGCCCTCGCCCTTCTCGCAGTACCCGCCTTCGCGTCCGAGGATATCCCGGATCAATACCCGCAATCCGTGCTCTATTCCAAGCCGGTTGAGTTCATCCCCCATGTCTTCACCGCCATCGGGGCCACCGCACCACCGACCTATGAAAATGCCGGCCATAACAACAACCTCAGCTTCATCGTCACGGGTGACGGTGTTGTGGTCGTCAACTCTGGCGCATCCTACCTGCTGGCAAAAGCCCTACACGATGAGATCAAAGCCGTCACCGAACAGCCCGTCAAACTGGTGATCAATGAAAACGGTCAGGGCCACGCCATGCTCGGCAATAATTACTGGATTGCGCAAGGCGTGCCGGTGCTGGCCCATGTCGACGCCGCCGAAGAATTCGCCGACAGCGCGGGCCAGTCAATGGCCGCGCTCAAATCCTATGCAAGGGAAAATGCCGAAGGCACCGACCCGATGGGCCCGACCGAGACCTTCACCGACAAGCACGAAATCACCATGGGTGATTTCCGCATCGAGGTGCTGCACCTCGGCCCCTCCCACTCCCCCGGCGACACACAGGTTTGGCTTCCCGATCAGGGGCTGATGATCGCGGGTGACATCGCTTTTCACGAACGTATGCCCCCGATCTTTGAAGGCACCTGCACAAGCTGCTGGATTGAAACATGGGAAGGCCCGCTGACCGCACTTTCGCCAACCTATATCATCCCCGGCCACGGCCATCCCACCAACCTCGCGCAAGTGGCCCGCTACACGCATGACTATCTGGTCTATCTGCGCGGAATGATAGGCGCGCATCTGGATGCAGGCGGTGATCTTGCCGGGGCCTATTACGTCGACCAGTCCCCCTATGCTCATCTGGACACGTTCGAAGAGCTGGCCACCAAAAACGCAGGCACGGTTTTTGCTGAAATGGAGTTTGAATAGCGTTGCATTGGCCCCCGGTTTCGCCATGCTGGCACAGCACAGCAGGGGGCCTTTATGACCGACGACATCCGACACCGCTACCACAGCGCGCAAACCATCGCGCGCAACGCAGGTGCCTTGGCACTCAGCTATTTCCAGAACTTCGATTCGCTAACCATCGAGTCAAAAAGCCACCAGGACTTTGTCTCCGAGGCTGACAAGAACGTGGAAATCAGTGTCCGCGCCGCCATCTCCGCCGCCTTCCCCGATGATGCCATCGTCGGAGAAGAGGACGCGCCCACCAAGGGTAGCTCTGGCTTTACATGGGTCATCGACCCCATCGACGGCACCACAAATTTCATCCACGGCATCCCGCAATGGTGCGTTGCCATCGCCATCGTGCAAAGCGCCCAAACCGTCGCGGGGGTGATCCATGACCCCGTGCATCATGAATGCTACCACGCCATGCGCGGGCAAGGGGCCTATTGCAACGAAAAGCCGATCCACACCCTGCAAGGCCGGACCCTGCAAAACGGCTCGCTTGGTGTCGGCTTTTCAGGCCGCACCCGCACCTCCAACAACGTCATCACCCTGATCGACCTGATCGCCCGCAAAGGCGGCGTTTTCTGGCGCAATGGCTCCGGCGCACTCAGCCTCGCCTATGTCGCCTCAGGCAAGCTTCTGGGCTATGTTGAAGAGCATATGAACGCTTGGGATTGCATCGCAGGCCAGCTTTTGATCGCCGAGGCGGGCGGCAGGGTTGAGACGCAGAACGCCGACGAGATGATCGAAAACGGCGGTCGCGTCGTCGTTGCAACCGCCGATATATTTGATGAAGTACAGGCGCTCGCCGATCAAGCCTACGGCGTTTCGGGCTAAAGGCTTACTTAGCCTTCTTCTTGGCCGGGGGTTCCGTCGGAACCTCCAACGGCGCATTTACATCAATGCTGGTCACAGCCAGAACCGCCTGCGCGGCCTCGGCACCCTTTTTCAGGAAATGCTGGGCAAAGAAATTCACATGCTCATTCGTTGGCTGGAAATGATGCGGCGTCAGCGATACCGAGAACACCGGAACGCCGGTTTTCATCTGCGCATCCATCAGCCCGTTCACCACGGCCGCTGCCACGAAATCATGCCGGTAAATCCCGCCATCCACCACCAAAGCCGCCGCAACAATGGCATCAAACCTGCCCGTCGCCGCCAGCTTTTGTGCCAGTAGCGGCATCTCAAACGCGCCCGGCACGTCATATGTCACCACATGCACATCACGCCCTGCGGCCTTCATTTCTTCCACAAAGCCCACCAGCGCCTGATCCACGATCCCGGCGTGCCAGCGTGCCTTGATAAAAGCGATTGTCAGTTTATTGGTCATAGGAACCTTCCCTTGAATTGTCAGGCTCCCAAGGCGCAGCCATGGCGGCGCTTACGCACCTCCACACCCGTTGTCCCTTCCATCCGGACTATACCGTCGGCCCCGGAATTACACCGGATCTGCTGACCTCAGGATTTCAAAGAAATCCGTAAGCGCTCGCGGGCTATCACCGCCGGTGGGGAATTTCACCCCGCCCCGAGAACCTGGCCAGCTAAAACCATGCGCGCCCGAATGGCAAGCGATCAGCCCATCGGGTCAAGCTAATCCGCCGCAAAAACGGTGCGACCCACATGGCCTTCCAGCATTTCAATCAACGCCATTTGTTTCCGCTTGGTTCTGCCACCAGTGCTGCAAGTTGGGAAAACAGGCGGAGTCCGGGTGCCCGTTGACCTTTGCGGATCATGTTTGCGGCCTTGGTGCCCTCAAGAATTTCTAAGGTCGAGACAAAGGGTTCAAACCCAAGCACGGGACAGATTCACTTCTTGATGCAGCGATGCTCCTGTTCAATTATACTATTGCGCAGCTTGCTCCGGACCATCTCAACTGGCGCCCGACAGCCGAAGCGCTTCAGTCGCAGTGATGACGCTCAACGCCGATGGCTCGGGCAGTTGGGCGGATGCGGCCCAAGCCCTGCCACGGGATCATGACGCGTTTGGCTCTGAAATTGTGCCTCACTCTGCACAGGAAGCTTGATTCGAGGCCAAACATCGCTCAGGTTACCGACAGCTATATTTCACTTGGTTGATGCGATTTTTGCTCGCGTTTCAACTTGGTAGAAGTGCCGATGCCCGTTCAAAATCAGGAGACAAAGACGTGTTTAATCGTACTATCACCGCCTTTGCCACAGCCATTGCCCTCACAGGCGCGGCCCAAGCGCAGACTGCTATGCCCTTCGCCCTTGATTGGAAGTTTGAAGGCCCCGCCGCCCCATATTTTTCTGCCGTCGACAACGGCCACTTTACCGCCGAAGGGCTGAGCGTTGAAATCTCTGAAGGCGCAGGCTCGCTTGACGCGATCCCGAAGGTCGCCACCGGCGCTTTTCCTGTGGGCTTTGCCGATATCAACAGCCTCGTGAAGTTCCTTGACCAGAACCCCGGCGCACCTGTCATCGCCGTCATGATGGTCTATGATAAGCCGCCGTTTGCTGTCGTTGGCCGCAAGTCGCTTGGCGTCAACGGCCCTGCCGACCTTGCCGGCAAGGTTTTGGGCGCACCGCCCCCCGATGGCGCTTGGGCGCAGTTCCCGATTTTCGCGGCTGAAAACGGGCTCGACATGGCGACAATCACGGTTGAACCCGTGGGCTTCCCCACCCGCGAGCCGATGCTTGCCGAAGGTAAGGTTGCCTCGATCACCGGCTTTTCGTTCTCATCAACGCTGAACCTCAAGCGCCTTGGTGTGCCTGCCGATGACATCTCGGTCATCTTGATGGCCGACCATGGCGTCGCGCTTTACGGTAACGCGATCATCGTCAACACCGATTTTGCCGCGGCCAATCCCGCGCAGGTCACTGGTTTCCTGCGCGCTGTGGCCATGGGCTGGAAAGACGCGATCAACGATCCGCAAACCGCTGTCGCCGGGCTGATCAAGCGCAATCCGGCTGCGGACGCGGCCCTTGAAAGTGAACGCCTGCAAATGGCAATCGATGCCAACGTCCTGACCGATTACGTCAAGGCTAACGGTATGGGCGGTGTTGATGCAGCACGCATGGCGCGCGCCATTGAGCAGACCAAATCGGTCTACAGCTTCAACAACGAACCCAATGCCGCGCTATACTTCACGGATGCTTACCTGCCAACCGATGGCAGCCTGAAGCTTCAGTAATTCGTACTGACTTGAACACACTGACGCGGGCGGCCCTGTATCCAGGGCCGCCTCCATTTCCACAAGGGCGCATGCCAATTGACAAACCTTATTGAAATCAAGGGTGTAACCCACACCTATCGAACCGCTTCCGGCCCACTTCAGGTGCTGGACAACCTGAACCTGTCGATCCCAGAAGGCGAATTCGCCGCCGTTGTCGGCCCCTCAGGCTGTGGTAAATCCACGCTGACGCGCCTCATCGCCGGGCTGATGAAGCCCGACCAAGGTGAAGTATGGTTACACGAAGAAATTGTTAAATCGCCGCGTAAAACCGTGGGCATGGCCTTCCAGAACCCTGTTTTGCTGGAATGGCGGACGATCCTTGAAAACGTCATTTTGCCACTGGAAATCGTCGCACCTCTGATGCCCCGCCACAACCGCGTGGCCCGCGCGATGGAGCTGCTTGAAATGGTGGGTCTGATCGGCTTTGAAAACAAGCGCCCCTCCGAACTTTCAGGCGGTATGCGCCAGCGCGCCTCGCTCTGCCGCGCCATCGTTCACAAACCCGAGGTTCTCATCATGGATGAACCCTTCGGCGCGCTTGACGCCTTTACCCGCGAAGACCTTTGGCAAACCATGCGTGACCTGCGCGCCAAGGAGCCCTTTACCTGCGTGCTGATCACCCACGACCTGCGCGAAAGCGTTTTTCTGGGCGATCAGGTTTTTGTTATGTCGGGCCGTCCGGGCACCACGCAATATGTGCTGGATGTAAACCTGCCTGCCGATCGGACCATCGACGTGCTCTACACCCCTGAGGCCACTGACATGCTGCACCTGCTGCGCGACCAGATCCGCATCGCTCAGGGCCGGAACGGAGAGGCGCACTAATGCTGAGAAATATTGCCGTACCCCTCGCCGCAATTCTTGCTTTCCTGCTGTTTTGGGAGGGCATCGTTTGGGTCAATAGCTGGCCCAATTACAAAATGGCCTCGCCATCTGACCTTCCGCCAGCCTTTTGGAAATTCCGCTGGCTGTTCCTTGAAATGGGCTGGCAAACCTTGTGGCGGACGGTTGTCGGGCTTGGGCTTGCGGTTCTTTTCGGCACGCTTCTGGGCATGGCCATGGGCTTTTCGCGCACCGCCCGCGATGCGCTTTACCCGTTGTTGGTGGGGTTCAATGCCATCCCCAAGGCCACGCTGGTTCCTGTCATCGCGCTGTTGTTCATCGGCCAGCATGATTTCAACACCGTGCTGATGGCCTTTTTAATCTCATTCTTCCCTATCGCCGTTTCGGTCGGTATCGGCCTGTCCACGCTTGAACCCGAATACCGCGACATCCTGCGCGCGCTTGGGGCCTCAAAGATCACCATTTTCCGCAAAATCGCCCTGCCCAAAACTCTGCCAGAGTTTTTCGGGGCCCTGAAAGTATCGGTGACACTAGCCTTCATCGGCACCAACTTGGTAGAGATCGTCTCGCCGCACGGTCGCGGGCTTGGCGCGCTTTTCAAATCGGGCGAAACCAACGGTGATTACCCGCTGATGTTCGCGGTTCTGATCGCCCTCGCCTTCCTTGGTATCGTGCTTTACTACGCCGTGGTCGCGCTGGAGCGGATCTTTGCCGGCTGGGCTGAACGCCCGCAAAGCTGACGGGTCAGGCAATTCTTGCAGGCCATACGGCGGCGGGATGGTCTTTTGGTCAAAGGGGGTTTTATGGCGATTGGCCTGGCGTATCTTCGGGAATGGGTTGGCAAATCGCAAACCTTGCAGGATCGAATTGCAGCGTTTCCGTCCAACGCAATGGCCGCGACGCTGAACCGTGACGATCCGGTTTATGCAGATGGCACGCCCTTGCCGCCCTTGTGGCATTGGCTGCATTTTCTGCCAATCTACAAGCTGTCAGACGCGGGCTATGATGGGCATGCGGCCTTGGGCGGGTTCTTGCCCCCGGTGCCTTTGCCGCGCCGGATGTGGGCGGGAAGCCGGTTGCGATTTTTGGCGCCGCTGCGCATTGGCCGTGATTTGCGCAAGCTTTCAACCGTGGCATCGGTGGATCACAAGCAGGGGCGCAGTGGTGAGTTGGTTTTCGTGACCATTCGCCACCAGCTTTTTGATGGAGATACGCAAGGCGTCGACGAGGAACACAATATTGTTTATCGCGAGGCCTCCGCCCCCGATGATCCGCCACCCAAGCTGACCCCCGCGCCAGACGCCAGTGCGTTTTCACGCGCGGTGCTGCCGGATCCGGTGCTGCTGTTTCGCTATTCCGCCCTGACGTTCAACGGCCACCGTATCCATTACGACTTGCCGTTTTGCACAGGCACCGAAGGCTATCCCGGCCTTGTTGTGCATGGGCCATTGCTGGCAACGCTGCTGATGGATCTGTTGCGCTGCCAGATGCCGCAAGCCCAGGTGACGGCATTTGAGTTTCGTGCGATAGCCCCGGTTTTTGATACCGAAGGCTTCTCGCTTCACGGCCAGCCGCAAGCGGATGGCAAAACCATTCAGCTTTGGGTGCGCAGGCAAGATGGCGCGCTGGCGATGGATGCAAAGGCAATGATTGCATGAATGATTATCAAGATATCCGTGATGCGGTGCGCGACCTTTGCGCCACCTTTCCCCCGGAGTATCACCGCAAGATAGATGCGGCGCGGGGCTACCCCGAAGCCTTCGTTGATGCGCTGACAAAAGCGGGTTGGCTGGCCGCGATGATCCCCGAGGAGTTTGGCGGCTCCGGCCTTGGGTTGACTGAGGCGAGCGTGATCATGGAAGAGATCAACCGTTCGGGCGGCAATTCCGGGGCCTGCCATGGGCAGATGTATAATATGGGCACATTGCTGCGGCATGGCTCCGAGGCGCAGAAGCGCGAATATTTGCCCCGCATCGCCAGCGGAGAGCTTCGCCTGCAATCCATGGGGGTAACGGAACCCACGACCGGGACCGACACCACCAAAATCCGCACCACGGCGGTGAAGAAAGGGGATCGCTATGTCATTAATGGCCAAAAGGTCTGGATCAGTCGGGTTCAACATTCGGACCTGATGATTTTGTTGGCACGCACCACGCCGCTGGATCAGGTGACACGCAAATCACTGGGCATGTCGATTTTTCTCGTTGATCTGCGTGACGCAGTTGGCAAGGGGATGGAGGTGAAACCTATCCCAAATATGGTGAACCATGAGACCAACGAGCTGTTTTTTGACAATCTCGAAATCCCGGCAGAAAATCTGATCGGCGAGGAAGGTATGGGCTTTCGCTATATCCTTGACGGGTTGAACGCCGAGCGCACGCTGATTGCAGCCGAGTGTATTGGCGATGGTTATTGGTTCATCGACAAGGTGACGGCTTATGCTAAGACACGCGAGGTTTTTGGCCGCCCCATCGGGCAGAACCAAGGTGTGCAATTCCCCATCGCCGAGGCGCATATTGAGATTGAGGCAGCCAATCTGATGCGCTTTGAGGCCTGCCGACGTTTTGACGCGCGCGAGGACTGTGGCGCGCAGGCCAATATGGCAAAATACTTGGCGGCCAAGGCAAGCTGGGAGGCTGCGAATGCCTGTATCCAGTTTCACGGCGGTTTCGGTTTTGCCACAGAGTATGACGTGGAGCGCAAGTTCCGCGAAACCCGGCTTTATCAGGTGGCGCCCATCTCAACCAATCTGATCCTATCTTATGTGGCTGAGCATGTGCTTGGCTTGCCGAGGTCATTTTAAATGCTTCCGCTGGAGGGGATCACGGTCATCTCACTCGAACATGCGATTGCGGCACCTTTTGCCACGAGGCATCTGGCGGACCAAGGCGCACGGGTCATCAAGGTGGAGCGCCCCGGCACAGGCGATTTCGCGCGGGCCTATGACGATCGGGTGGGTGGGCTTGCCTCACATTTTGTCTGGACGAACAGGTCCAAGGAAAGCCTGACGCTGGATGTAAAGCACTCGCTGGCCGCCCCGGTCTTGCAAAGGCTGTTGGCCAAAGCGGATGTCTTGGTACAAAATCTTGCACCCGGTGCTGCGGCGCGCTTGGGGTTAAGCCATGCGATGTTGCAAGATACGTTTCCGGGGCTGATCGTTTGCAACATCTCGGGCTATGGCGCGGATGGGCCGGACCGGGACCGCAAGGCCTATGACCTTTTGATTCAGTCAGAGGCGGGGTTCTTGTCGGTAACGGGCGGGCCAGACAGCCCGGCAAAAGCGGGCATTTCGGTGGCGGATATAGCCGCAGGCATGTATGCCTATTCCAACATTCTGACCGCGCTGATCCAACGCGGGCGCACGGGCAAAGGCCGCGTCATTGATGTGTCCATGCTTGAGGCGATGGCCGAATGGATGGGCTATCCGATGTATTACGCCTATGACGGTGCGCCACCGCCGCCACGCGCCGGGGCCAGCCACGCCACGATTTTCCCCTACGGCCCGTTCCCGGCAGGTGATGGCGCGACCATCATGCTCGGCTTGCAAAACGAACGGGAATGGGGGTCGTTTTGCGAAAAGGTGCTGTTGGCGCCAGAATTGGCGAGCGACCCGCGCTTTGCCAATAACGGGCTGCGCGCCGCCAACAAGGACCTGTTGCGCGGCATTATTGAAGCGGTATTTACCCTGCTGCCCGCTGAAGATGTGATTGCCCGCTTGGAACAGGCGGGCATCGCCAACGCCCGCGTGAATGACATGGCCGCCCTTTGGGCGCATCCGCAGCTTTTGGCCCGCAACCGTTGGCGGCAGGTGGAAACGCCCGCAGGCCAGATCCCCGCGTTAATCCCCCCCGGCTGGAGCGACAAGACCGATCCGCGTATGGGCCCGGTTCCCGACCTTGGCCAACACAGCCACACTATTTTGCTAGAACTGGGTTACAGCCAATCAGAGATCGACACTCTGGCAAAAGAAGGTGCAATTTGACGCCGCTAAAGTGCCGGGCAATCTTGCTGGCAGTGTCGCAGAAGACAGTTCGATCATAATAGCCCTGCCACAGACCCGCAATTTGCCGATATCAAAGCATTATCACGCCCAGTGATCAGTGTTTCTTATGCCGAACAAGACATTTGCGGCAGAGCCAATAAGGTCAAATCCTTTGCATCACAGCACTTCTGAAACCTTGACCGCCCGACCCTCCGCCACGGATAGCAACGCAGCTTCAGCGAGGGCTAGTGCCATCAGCCCATCATGCCCGGTTGTCGGCGTTGCCACGCCATCAGCCACGGATGCTACAAAGGCCGCAATCTCATTGGCATAGGCGGCGGTGTAGCGCGACATGAAGAAGTTCAGCAAAGGCGCGCGGTGAAAGCCATCTTTATCGGCAATCTCCACCCGGTTTTCGGCATGGTTTTCTGCCGATACCATGCCAAGCGCGCCCAACACCTCAATTCGCTGATCATAGCCATAGCTGGCGCGGCGGCTGTTTGTGATGATCGCCTGTGTGCCGCTGGCCGTGCGCAAGATCACGTTGGCGCTGTCAAAATCGCCCAGTTCACCGATCTTTTTATCCACCAGAACCGAGGCCAAGGCATAGACCGTTTCAACCTCTTCGCCCAAAAGCCAGCGTGCCATATCAAAATCATGGATCGTCATGTCGCGAAACATTCCGCCTGAGCGGGTGATATAATCGGCAGGTGGCGCGCCGGGGTCGCGGCTGGAGATCGTGACCATTTCCACGCGGCCAATCCGGCCTGTATCAATCGCGGCTTTGACTGCCATGAAATCCGGGTCAAACCGGCGGTTGAAGCCAACCATCAGCGTGCCTTTCGTGGCCTCAACCACTTTGAGACAACCCGCCACGCGCGCGAGGCTCAGATCCACCGGCTTTTCACAAAACACCGCCTTGCCGGCGCGGGTGAACCGCTCGATCAGATCGGCATGGGTGTCGGTCGGGGTGCAGATGACCACGGCATCCACATCCGCCGCCGCCTCGATTGCGTCAATGCTGCGAATGTCGCAGCCATAAGCAGTACGAATTGCCTCTGCTGCGGCGGGCATCGGGTCGAAAATGGCAACCAGTATGGCTCCGGGTACAGATGCCACGGCCGAGGCGTGAACCTTGCCGATGCGGCCTGCGCCGAGGATTGCAAACCTAACAGTCATGGTCGTCCTTTCTGAAGCGGGGCGATGCCCGCGAGAGCCTGTTGCAGGCCCAGCTTAAATCGCGTTGGAGCAATCTACTATGCATATTCTTGGTCCAGGAGCCGGCAGACCGCTCGCGCAACCACAGGCTGTCTTACCCATCTGGCGTGGGGTTTTTCACCAACACGGCTCAAAGCTTGCCATGGTCCAGCCAATGTTACACAGAAGGCTGCGGCAGGGGTATGATGGCCGAAACGCGAAAGGTAGCGATGTTAAGATCTTTGGTATCCTTGTTTGGACTGTTGCTGCTTTTCGCCTGCGGAGAACCGGTAACCCCCGACGCGCGCATCATGTTGATGGGCGATTCCCTGATGGCCTCAAACCGCGCTGCCGAGAAATCGGTTGCGGATTCCATGGAAGTTCTTTTGGAAGAAGCCGTTACCGACCGATCGGTAGCGGGAGCGCGCTATTTTTACCACTTGCCGATTTCAGGCGCTGCCGGCGTCAGGCTGACTGAGCAGTATCGCCCAAACGCCTGGGATTGGGTGGTGCTGAACGGTGGCGGCAATGATTTGCTTTTTGGCTGCGGCTGCGGGGCTTGTGACGGCATGCTGGACCGGCTGGTCGCAAAGGATGGGCGCAGCGGCGCCATTCCATCCTTCGTCGCCCGTATCCGGCAAAGCGGGGCCAAGGTGATTTACGTTGGCTATCTGCGTAATCCGGGCCGATGGACCCCGATCAAAGCTTGCGGGCCTGCCGGGAATGAACTGGATGCCCGGCTCACGCGGATGGCGCAGTTTGACGTGGGCGTGACCTTCCTGCCGATCGCCGATCTGGTGCCACGTGGTGACACGTCCTATCACCAGCTTGATCGCATTCACCCCTCACCCAAGGGAAGCCTCGCGATTGCCCAGCGTATCGTGCGCCAGATTAAGCATAGAGGGCAGTAAGAGCGTAAAGCGACTGCCTTTTCCGGGTGTGCTGGTGGCATCCAGCTGCCCCCCGGCGCGGATCATCAAATTACGACTGATCGAGAGACCGAGTCCGGTGCCTTCGGCGCGTTTTGTTGTGAAGAATGGATCAAATATCCGTGCCAGAATTTCAGGCTCCATACCGATCCCGGTATCCGAAAGGGTCATTTCCACCATTGCCGCCCCGTCTTGCTCCACATCATGGGTTTCAATGGCCAAACTGCCGCCTTCCGGCATCGCCTGAATAGCGTTTACCAAAAGATTGACCAGAACCTGCTGCAACTCAGTCTGGTTAATCTGCACCAAGTTCCGCGCCTGTAAATTCAAGGTAAAGTGAATATGCGCATCATTCAGCAAGTGCTGCACAAGCGGCAAGGTTTCATGAAGCGTCTGCCCGGGGTCAAAGCCCTCGCCGCTTTCGGCATATTCTTCGGGGCGGGCAAACCGTAGCAGTTTGCTGACAAGGATATGTATGGATTGGATCTGCTCCTGGATCAGCGAAAACTCGGTGCGAAGCGGCTCCGCGCGCACGCCCAAATCTTCTCGGACCACATCCAGATTGCCCTGAATAACCGCCAGCGGGTTGTTGATCTCGTGCGCGATCCCGGCGGTAATCTCACCAATCGCCGCCAGCTTCTCGGAGACAATCAGCTGACGGGTTGTCATATCCAATTGCCGGTTCGCCTGCTCCAACTCGCTTGTGCGCTCGGCCACACGGCTTTCCAGCTCTTCGGCCCAATCGCGCAGGCGACGTTCGCGTTCTTGCAACTGATCCAGTAGCGTATCGAGATGCATGGCGAGCCGCGAGATTTCATCCTCGGCGCTGTTGACGCCAACGCGCGCACCCAGATTGCCCGTCTCCACATCGCGGATCACACCATCCATCAGCTCCAGCGGCTTGAATATCCCCCGCGCCCAGCGGAGCAAAACCGGGGCGGAGAGCAGCACAACAAGGCCAAAGGTGATCGCAATCTGGTAAAGTGTTTGGCGTTTGGCTTGCGCATAAGGTGCCTCTAGAAACCCAACATAGAGCATTCCGACGCGGGTCCCAAAACTGTCAATAATCGGCTCATAGGCCGAAACATACCAGTCATTGACCACGAAAGCCCGATCAAGCCAAACCTGCCCCTCATCCAAAACCCGGCTACGCACAGCGGCAGAGACGCGCGTGCCCAAAGCGCGTACATCTTCAAAAAGGCGCACATTGGTGCTGATGCGCACATCGTCCAAAAACAAGGTGGCGGTGCCCTGATTGGCCCCCTTCGGGCCATTAGCGGGGTAAACAAGGTCATTCATCTGGTCGATAAATCCCAGGTTTCGGTTCAGCAAGATGCCTCCAACCAACACGCCACCGGGCGCGGGGGCTGCGGCATGCACCACCATCCCCCGGCTTTCCGTCTGCCGGTCAGAGGGCTTTGCCGCCCGCGTGGGAACCAGTTTGAACAAAGCGCGCTCTGCCAGTTCAGGGGCCAGCGCCGCCAGATCATCGGCCTCATATACATCAATCGCCGAATGCATCTGGCCAGCAAGGGCTGCATGTATCACAGGCCAGCGCGTGCGGTCGTCACCGGCTAGGACGGACGCGCTTGGAAGGAAATATAGAAAATCAAAGCCAAATCGCGCCTGCTCGGCCTTCATAAACCCAGCCAACCCCGCCCCTTGCGCCTGAGCAAAAGCGGTGGACTGTGCCAGCGCCGCCACCGCCGCTCCACGACTTTGTACCAGCTCATCCAGATGCTGATGCGCGGTTGTCAGTTCAGAGTGAACCTTGCCGATCAGCACCTCATCAAAGCGCGCGGTCCAGCTTTGTACCGCAGTGACCAGCAGCAGCGGCAGCAAGATTAGCAAAGGTAGAAGCGCAATGAGCAATATCCGCCAGCGCACAGACCGGCGCAGCGAAGTGGTGGGCCGCTCAGTCATTCCATTCCGCGCATTTGCGGTCGATCGTCTTACGCGATATCCCGAGGCGGCGCGCCGCCTCCGCCCGATTTCCACCGCAAGCTTCAAGGATAGATCGGATATGCCTGCGCTCCATCACATGCAGGGATTCGGAGGCCTCCGCCCCCATCGCATCCGCCGGGCCTGCAAATTCTGGCGGGAACTCACCTAGGATCAGCGAGCGCTCGATCAGGTTGCGCAACTCGCGCACATTTCCGGGCCAGTCATAGCGCGACAGGTTCAGCAAAATCGACTCCGGGATCGGCAAGGCCAGAACACCCAACTCACGCGCAAATTTACCCATGAACATTTCCGCCAATTCGCCAATATCGCCGATGCGTTGCCGCAAAGGTGGCATATGAACCGACATCACATTGATGCGGTGATACAGATCATTGCGAAAGCTTCCCTTGGCCACAGCTACTTGCAGATCGCTATTTGTCGCAAAGATGAACCGCAGGTTCAGCGGCACCTCACGCTCGGCACCGCCAGGGCGGATACGGTTATCTTCGATCACCCGCAACAGCGTCGCCTGCACTGGCAAGGGCAACTCCCCCACCTCGTCGAGAAACAGCGTCCCGCCCGAAGCATGCAACAACAACCCATCCCGCGCCGAGCCCAAATCTCCGAAAAGCTCCTGCTCCATCCGATTGGGAGAAATCGCGGCACAATTGACTGGTACAAAGGGCCGCTCAGCGCGATCCGAAAGGGCATGAAGCGTACGGGCCGCGATTTCCTTGCCAGTGCCACTGTCGCCGGTCAAAAGCACGGTGGTTAGCGTAGGCGCCACTTTTTTCAGGGTCCGGCGCACTGCCTCGATCCCCGGCGAATTCCCGATAAGCCGCCCGCGCGCACCCAGATTATCGGCGCGCAACTCGTATTTCAGCAAGAAATTCTCACGCCGCAGATGGCGTTGATCGACGCAACGCGCAACCGCATTCAGGATCTGGTTGGACCGGAAAGGTTTAAGCACAAAATCCGCCGCCCCCACGCGCAATGCGTGAATCGCCGTATCCAGATCGGCATAGGCAGTCATCAAGATGGTATCGGCAAAAAAACCGACGCGGCGCTGCTCAGCCAGCCAGTCAAGACCCGATTGGCCTGGCATTACATTGTCTAGGATCAACAAATCGAAATGATGGCTGTCAAGCAGCCGCGAGGCTTGCTCGGCGTTGGCGGCCTCTTCGATGCGCTTGCAGCGCGGGCCAAGCGTGCGTACCAAAAAGTTACGCATCCCCGGCTCATCATCGACGATGAGAATGGAAACATTCGCAAGAATGCGGTCAATGTCTTGGGCTTGCGGCGCGCTTTGGGGGCCTTCATCAGGCACGCCTGCGAGTTTCATGCGGTCTTGCTTCCTTTCCTTCGGATTCAGTCAAGCCGAACTGAGGGGCCTGACGTGCGTTCGCTTGCAGAGAATCCCGCGTAATCCAGTCCAAAATTGGCCAGAACCGCGATTACCGCAACCGCCAAGAAGGCAATATACATGCTTTTCATGTGGATGTCCTCAATCCTGCTGTGCTGGGCATTTGCGCACTACTCTGTCGGTTTCGACGGCGATTTGCCAGCGCTCAATTGCTTAACCTCTTCCAGCCACAGCCCGTGATGCTCCTTGGCCCATTGTTCATCCACCTCTCCCGACCCCATGGCATCAAACGCTCCCTGCATGCCGACAGAGCCGAGATAGATATGGGCAAGAATGATCGCCATGAAGAGGAAAGCCACGATGCTATGCCACGTAAGAGCCAGCTGCATTTCGACATGCGGCGCAAAATTCACTGTCAATTCGCCAAAGCCTAGCGCCTGAGGCAGCCCAAGTGTGTTGAGCGTTTCAAAGGTCGAAGCGAACATCGGCAGCTCAAATGGGAACAGAAGCGACACGCCCGTAGCCGAGATAGACAGGCCCAGCACGATCACCGCCCAGAAAATGAGTTTCTGGCCTGCGTTGAATTTCTTGGCAGGCGGGTGGACACCCTTGGAGAAAAGCCCACCGCCGACGGCAAGCCATTTCAGGTCATGCCTATTGGGAATGTTATGGGCGATCCAAAGCACGGTCACCAGAACCAACCCGACCATAAAGGCCCAAGCCACATTGTTATGCACCCATTTCCCGGCAATCGCGACCGGACTAAAGGCCTCTCGCCCAATAAATGGGATGATAAAGAAACGCCCGAACAACTGCACCAACCCGGTCACGCCTAACAAGATGAAAGAGCCGGCCAAAAGCCAATGGGAAAAGCGTTCAATCGGGGGAAACCGCAGAACCTTGCGGCCTGTCAGCGCGCCATCAATGCGAATCTTGCCGCGGATCAGGTAGAACAGCGCCAATAGGCCCATGGTCCCAAGCAAAAGCCAGCCGCCGTAGGTGCGCAGCGGCCCCTTGCGAAAAGCCAGCCAAACCATGCCTTCGTCCTGAATCAGTACATCGGCAGCAGGGCCTTTGGCAGATGCGGTGACATCCGCTTTGTTATAGCGCAGCGCGCGCCAATCCTCGGATTGTGAAATTCCGCCCAGCGTACCCAAGGCATCGGAATTAGGCGCAGCCAAATCGGGGCTGCCCAAAGCCTCGCTACGATAGCTGTCATCAACGCTCAGGCCTTTCTGGCGCGCCAGAATATCCTCAAGCGTTGTCGCTCCGCCAGTGGCACTACGGTCATTCGCGGGCGCTGTCTGTTGTGCCTGACCGGGCAAAGGGGCTGTCAAAATGACCAACAGGGCGATGAGGGGAATCAGATGTCGCAAGGGCATGAACCTTATTGAACGGTGAGGACCTCAGCCAGATACAGGCCAAAGCCCACGGCGCAAAGGCGCGCCGCAGGTGTTTTCAGAATGACGGGGCTAAACGCCCCGCCCCGTCATTTACCTCAGTTGGAGGGGGCCTTCTTTTCGTAAGCCGTCCCCCAGCCCCAAGCGCCCGATCCAAACCCACGTGCCACAACACGCTCGCGATAGATGGCCGAAACAATATCGCCATCCCCCGCCAGCAGCGCCTTGGTGGAACACATTTCAGCGCAGATCGGCAACTTGCCTTCGGCAATCCGGTTGCGGCCATATTTGGAAAACTCGGCCGTCGAATGATCCTCTTCCGGGCCACCGGCGCAGAAGGTGCATTTGTCCATCTTACCGCGGGAACCGAAATTCCCGGCCTGCGGGAATTGTGGCGCACCAAAGGGACAGGCGTAAAAGCAATAGCCGCAGCCAATGCACAAATCCTTGGAGTGCAGAACAATCCCATCCGCCGTTTGATAAAAACAATCGGTGGGGCAGACCGCCATACAGGGCGCATCCGAACAATGCATACAGGCGACCGAGATCGACCGTTCGCCCGGTTTGCCATCATTGATGGTCACAACCTTGCGGCGGTTGATGCCCCACGGCACCTCATGTTCGTTTTTACAGGCCGTAACGCAGGC
>CALEMZ010000251.1 GCA_937910975.1 uncultured Pseudorhodobacter sp.
GGCAAAGGCCACCGGAAAGCCAGAAATGATGCCCGAAAAGAGGCACAGGAACACGATGATGAGGCCAACCTCAATCCCGTCAAGTCCAAATAGCATGATGTGCCCGTCCTTTAATGTGTGCCGGTGGCAGAGGTATCCACCGCAGAATCGAGATCAAGATACTTCCCGCCTTCTTCCGGGCCTTCACGCCACTCCAGCAGGGAGCGGTAGAAGAATGAAATGGCATGGAGGAACACCAAGCCGCAGAATGCCAGCATGAGGATCTTGAACAGGTAATAGGCGTCAAAGCCGTTTGGAGAGAAGCCGATGGTTTCGACGTTCCATTTCAACATTTTGGCCTTGGACAATATTCGGTCGATGGTGTCGGAGGCCGAGACTTTGGGGGTCAGCAGGTGACGCCACATAAAGTACCATGCGAAAAGCCAGGTCAGGATCGCCGTCGGCACCATGAAAAAGAGCGCTCCTGCCATATCCACCGCGCGCTTGGCGCGGTAGCCAATGCGGGCATAGATCAAGTCTACCCGCACATGGCCACCCTGCACGAAAGTGTAGGTGACGCAAAGGCAGACAACCATGGCGTTGTAAAGTTTCAGCTCTTCGGACCACCAGCTCAGATCATGAGACAAGAAGCTGTAGCCATCCCATAATTTATAGCCGAAGGGGGCGAAGGGACCAAAGTCGATTGTGGCCACCCGGAAGATGCGCTGCAAGAAGATGATTATAATTTGCTGAAGCACCATCAACAGGCCGACCCAGGCCACGATGCGGCCAAGGCCGTTGGCAAACCATTCCAGCCCGCGCACAACAGCCCACATCACCGATTTGCGCCAGATCCCGACGGCGGTAAGCGTCAGAAACGAGGTTAAAACGACGAAAAAGAACTCGGAGCTGCCGCCGTAATAAATGAACCGGCCCAAGGACTCTTTTGCCTCGATAGATTCAAGCTTGCCCAGTTCTGTCAGCCAGCCCAACCATTCCCCGGGATGCGTGACCGCATAGAAGAAGTGGACGAAAGACAACGCGATGTTGGAAATAAATGTAGAAATGCCTTCAAGCATTTCGTCCCCCCCTACAGGAAAGTCGCAGCATTCATGATGCAAAGACAGCTCCCCCGGCCAGCGGGCCGGGGGAATTTTCATTTATAGCGTGGTAAATTACATGTTCTGCGTGCGGCTACGCTGACGGGTATAGGCACCGTCAGACTTGTCAATCCAGCTTGCCGAGGAACGCATTGACGCCTGATAGCTGTCGTTCATACGCTTGAACAGCTCATCGCCCATGTTCTCGTCAAGGGTTTCTTGCGAAGCTTTAGCGAAAGCATCCCAGACGCTATCCGGGAATTCCAGCGTCTTCACGCCAGCGGCCTGCAAACGGGTCAGCGCTGCCGAGTTGTTGGACAGGAACTGCGACAGGTTCCACTGGTGGCCTTCGCCTGCAGTGATCTCAACGATCTTCTGCTGCGACGGGGTCAGCGAGTCGAACACATCGCGGTTCATCGCCAAGGACAGGCCTGCACCCGGCTCATGGAAGCCAGCGGTGTAGTAGAACTTGGTGATTTCCTGAAAGCCGGCCTTTTCATCAGCCCATGGGCCGATCCACTCGGTGCCGTCGATCGCGCCCGAAGCCAAGGCTTGGTATACTTCGCCGCCCGGAAGGTTCTGCACGGAAGCGCCGAGCTTGCCCAGTGCTTTGCCGCCGAGGCCAGGCATACGGAATTTCAGCCCGTTGAAATCGTCTGCGGAAGTGATCTCCTTACGGAACCAACCACCGGCCTGTGCGCCAGTGTTGCCGCCGAGGAAGGATTTCAGACCGAAGGTCTTGCCCAGCTCATCGTGGAAGCCTGCGCCTTCGCCATGGTAGTACCAGTTCACCAATTCTTGCGCCGTCATGCCCATTGGCACGCAGGTAAAGAAGGCATAGCCCGGATGCTGGCCGACGAAGTAGTAGTCAGCGCCATGATACATATCCGCCTGACCCGAGGTCACGGCGTCAAACACTTCGAACGCGCCAACGAGTTCGCCTGCGGCTTTGAGATCAATCGTCAGCTGACCATCGGTCATCGCGGTGATCATGTCGGCGTTGCGCTGTGCGGAGTCATGCACACCAGCAAGGCCGCGGCCCCAGGTCGTGACCAGTGTCAGCGTGCGGTTGCCTTGGGCATACAACGGGGCGGCAAGGGTGCTTGCAGCGGCTGCAGTAGCGCCACCGATGGTGGCTTTCGTCAAAAATGAGCGACGATCCATGTAGTCTCCTCCCATGAGATTAACCCGCCATTGTTGGCGGGGCCGTTTTTCACGTAAAGCGACAATAGCGACGGAAATCGGCACAAGGAATACCTAGTAATACGTAGAACACCGCTAGGTGGCCAAAAAATTAGACCAGTTTTGCCAGTTTACTTAGGAACTGGCCTCAATATGGGGCATTATCGGGGCATTGACGGGCCGAGCGTAACAGCGGCATCCTTCGATTCGAAAGCAATGAGGGCAAGATTGGCCAATCGACTGCGGCAACATTTCGGAATTAGCCTAAGCTATGGTCAGAAGATATTTCTTCTGGCAACGATGCCGCTGGTTTTGGCGATGGTAACGGTCGGCTTTCTGGTGCAGCGCGAATCGCGCGATATGGCGGATCGCGAGATTGCCGGACTAGAAGCCCAGTTGATCACCGCGAAAAGAGCAGAGTTGCGCAACTACCTTTCGATTGCGCGTACGGCCTTTGGCCCGATTTATGGCAATGCCCTGCCCGACGATGAGGCCGCCAAGCGTCAGGTGCTCCAGATTCTTGCCGCCATGACTTATGGCAATGAGGGATTTTACTTTGTCTATGATTATGACGGCAAGAATCTGGTCAGCCCGCGTCAGACTTGGCTAATTGAGCGGAACTGGTCGGGGCTGAAAGACCCTAAAGGCACGCCAGTGGTGGATGAACTGATCCGCCTAGCACGGCAGGGGGCTGGCTATCACAGTTATGTCTGGCCCAAGCCGAGCACGGGCGAGAATGCGACAATGGTGTCTTATGTCGTCGGGTTGCAGGATTGGCGTTGGGCGGTTGGGACAGGGATATTCATCGATGATGTTCGAGCCTCGGTCGCGGCGGCGCGGGCGGAAACCGAACTGCGGGTGGAGCGGACCTTCATCTATATCGGCGCTATCACGCTGGCTTCGGTCTTTGCGGTGTTTCTGTCAGGCTTGGTGCTGAACCTGCGCGAGCGACGCCTGGCGGAGGATAAGCTGAAGTCGCTAACCCAGCGGGTGTTTGACACGCAAGAAGAAGAACGAGGGCGCGTTGCGCGGGAATTGCATG
>CALEMZ010000252.1 GCA_937910975.1 uncultured Pseudorhodobacter sp.
GAAAAGCTGGGCCTTGGCGGCCCCGTCGTTCCATTCACGGTCGCGGCGGAATAGCTCCAGCAATTCGTCTACGGCCTCTTCCACTTTGCCTGAGGCATGGAGCGCCAAAGCAAGATCAAACCGGGCCTGCTGATTGTCTGGGCTTGCCTCCACGGCGGCGCGCAACTCGGCCTCGGGGCCAGCCTTGGCTGCCTGATGCAGCAAGGCGATCTGGGCACGCACTGTTTCCACCTCTTGAGCGGTGGCAATTTTTGTCGGAACCGCTGCCAGCAGGGCTTCGGCTTGCTCCACCTCTCCCAGCGCTAGATGTGCGCGCAGCAAGCCGCCGTAGGCTGCTGCGTTCTCTGGCTCTTCGCCCAGAATGGCAGCAAAGGTTTCGACGGCGTCGGCAGCCTCGCCTTCGGCCAGCATCGCTTCGGCCGCTTCAATTGCCTCGGCCAGCCCACCATCCCCAGCCAATGCGCCGACCTTTTCGACAAACTTTTTTAGTTCCGAGGCGGGCAAAGCCCCTTGAAACGCGTCCACTGGCTTGCCCTGAAAAAACGCAAAGACCGTAGGGATAGATTGAATACGCAATTGCGCCGAGATGTTGGGGCTTTCATCGACGTTGATCTTGACCATCCGCACCTTACCCTTGGCAGCGGTCACGGCCGCCTCCAGCGCAGGCCCGAGTTGCTTGCATGGGCCACACCACGGCGCCCAGAAATCAACGATCACGGGAATCTCGGCACTGCCCTCAATGACATCGACCACAAAGCTGGCCTCAGAGCCATCCTTGATAAGATCCGCCGGAGTCCCTGCGCTTGCCGCGTCCAATTGTTCGCCAAATGTCAACATCGCATTCCTCTTTCGTCAAAAGCTTTGACCCTATATGCGCATCACAAGCCAAAAGGCCAAGAGGCAATGCAGCGTGTGAAACAGGGCTTTGCAAGCCCGGAGCGCCGCCATACCCTGAGAATGAATATGTGAACGGAGCCTCCCATGCCCATTTTGATGACCTTTGGCGACAGCAACACCCATGGCACCCCGCCCATCACACAGCGCGGGGCATATGAACGCTATGATGCCGCGACCCGTTGGCCCACCCGCGCCGCAACCCTTCTGGGGCCTGACTGGCAGTTGGTCGAGGAAGGGCTGCCCGGGCGCACAACCTGCTTTGACGACCCGATGATGGGAGACCATATGAATGCGGTTATGGGCTTGCGCATCGCTCTCAACTCGCACGGGCCGCTGGATTACATGACGCTGATGCTGGGCACGAATGATGTGAAAGCCCGTTTTGGCGCCGGGCCAGAGAGCATCGTCGCAGGCCTTGCAGGCTTGGTTGACATCGCATTAGGGCCAGAGATGGCCGCGCGCCATCCGGGGCTGAAGCTCTTGCTGATCTGCCCGCCCCCGGTGCAGGAACTTGGGCCACTAACAGGTGAGTTCATCGGCGCTGCAGCCAAAAGCAAAGGCCTCGCGCCCGCCCTTCGCCGCTATTGTGCAGCCCGTAGCATTGGCTTTCTTGATGCTGGAACCGTGTTGGAAACCAGCCCGATTGACGGCATCCACTATGCTCCCGAAGGTCACGCCGCCCTTTCAGAAGCCGTCGCCACCGCCCTTAAGGCCCTGTAACCAAACCCGCTGATTCTATCTTTACAAAAACACGCATCTTGAACGCAGCCCCTCAGGCTGTGCGTCGCGCCAACAATTCCGCATGCAGCCCCTGCGCGGCCACAAGCACCCCTGCTGTGCGGGGGTCAGGCGCGTTGAAACTAAGCAAAGCGCCCATGCCATCCGTCACTGCCGCCCCTGCGCGCACCGCAATCAGTGCGCCTGCGGCAATGTCCCATTCCCATGTCGGGCGAAAGGCCAACATCGCGTCAAAGCGCCCCTCGGCCACAAGGCAGAGCCGATAGGCCAGCGAGGGCCGGAAAGACCGATGCAACTCCGGCACGCCGCCCGGCCAATGCGCGGCTTGCATATTGGGCTTGGAGGTCAGCACACTTGCCCCCGCTATCCCCGCCCGCGCACTGGCGCACAGCACAGCGTCGTTCAGCAGGGCTGGCCCTTGCGCATGGGCGCTATACATCCGGTCCAGCGCAGGCAGATAAACGGCGGCGGCGATCACCTGACCGCCTTCGGCAATGGCAAGTGAATGGGCGAAACTATCTTGCCCGTCGATAAAGGCGCGGGTGCCATCAATCGGGTCGATGATAAATACACGGTCAGCGTCAAGGCGATCGGTGTCATCCGGGGTTTCTTCGGATAGCCAGCCATAATCAGGCCGCGCGGCCCGCAAACGATCCATCAGCATCACGTTCACGGCCAGATCGGCCTCGGTCACAGGGCCATGCTCGCCGCCCTTGTCCCAGATTTCCGGGTTGTGCTTGAAATAGCGCATGGCAATCGCGCCCGCATCACGGGCCGCATCGACTAACAAGGTCAGATCGGCGGTCAGGTCACTCTCCGGCAAGCGTCAACCCTTCGACCAGCAGCGATGGTACACGGGTAGACATATGCGCCCGCGCGTCATTTGCAGGTGTCATCCGCATCAGCATCTCGCGCAGATTGCCCGCGATGGTACATTCATTCACCGCATAGGTAATTTCGCCATTCTCCACCCAAAAGCCCGATGCGCCGCGTGAATAATCGCCCGTTGTCGGGTTGATTGACGAGCCGATGAGCGATGTCACCAGCAGCCCCGTGCCCATTTCG
>CALEMZ010000253.1 GCA_937910975.1 uncultured Pseudorhodobacter sp.
AATCAGTTGCTCGGCCTCTCTCTTTATAATGGATGTTGCGCGCAGCCAGAAACGCCACTGGCACCGCCAGAATGACGCCCAGAATTGTGCCAAGCGTTGCCATGTTGAGGGTATCCCAGAGCGGGCCCATCAGCTCAGGGAAATAAGATATGCGCGGTGGCCACATCCGACCACCAAGGTCAGCAGCCTGCTTTGGCGCATCGGTGACAAAGAACCATATGGTATTTTGGTTCATTAACTGCCAGCAAAATACGAACCCTGCGACCATACATAGCCAGAAGGCCCAGATGAGCAACTTGGTTTTGGGAGTGCGGTACTGCCACTCTTTGGGGAACTGTGTTGTGCTGTCGGTCATTGCAGAAACTTCCGAAGGTAAGAGGAGCCGTATTCAGCAATCAGCACAAGGCCGATGATGATAAGCAAAATTGCGCCTGCGCTGTCATATTCATAGCGGTCGATGGCGGTGTTGAGAGTGGCACCGATGCCGCCCGCGCCGACGATGCCAATCACAGCACTCTCACGGAAGTTGATGTCAAAGCGATAGAGCGAAAGCCCGATCAACCGCGGCATCACCTGCGGCTGCACCGCGTAATTGACCAGTTGCAGCCAGCTTGCACCGGTGGAGCGGATTGATTCGGCCTGCGCCTCGTCGATATCTTCGATATCCTCAGCCAAGAGTTTTGCAATGAAGCCGATAGTGGCAAAGGTCAGCGTGAGAAAACCCGCGAATGGGCCAAAGCCAAACATCGCCACGAAGAAGATTGCCACGATTATTTCTTGTAGCGACCGGCTGATCGCAATGATGCTGCGGCAAAAATAATAAACCGGCATTGGCGCGAGGTTGCGCGCAGCCCCAATCCCGATCGGGATTGCAAGGGCGATGCCAACGATGGTGGAGGTGAAGGTCATCGTCAGGCTCTCGATCAGCCCGCCATAAATGTCGGACCAGCGAGATGTGAAATCGGGTTGCAAAAAGCCCTGAACAAAGCGCAACCCGCGCTCCATCCCTGCCATGACGCGTTCCCAGTTTGCGTCGATCGAACCGATGGCCAGCACGAACCAAGCCAGCACCGCGATCTGCAAACCGATGCGCCAGCCACGATGTTTGAAAATCTGTGGCGGGCGTTTCCATGTGGTGGGATAGCTGGTCATGCGCCGATTTCCGCCATGTGACGGGCAGCATCACGTTCTGCATGTTCGTCTTCTTCGGTATCTTTGCGCATCGCGGTCCAGTCTTCGGCACCGTAAATCGTGGTCAGCACATCGTTGGTAAGCTCAGCGGGGGTGCCGTCAAACACCACTTCTCCGGCACGAAGCCCGATGATGCGCTGCATGAACTGCTGGGCCAAAGGTACGTCATGAATGTTGACGATGGCGGGCAGGCCGCGCTCGTCGCAAATCTCGATCAGCAGACGCATGATCTGGCGGCTGGTTTTAGGGTCGAGGCTGGCGGTGGGTTCATCGACCAACAAAAGTTCGGGTTCCTGCGAAAGGGCGCGGGCGATGCCAACACGCTGGCGCTGACCACCCGAGAGGGCGTCGGCGCGCTTATCGGCGTGTTCCATCAGGCCGACCCGATCGAGGAGACGGTAGGCGCGTTCGATATCGGCAGCCGGGTAGCGGCGCGAGAAACTTTGCCAGAAAGACACATAGCCCAAACGCCCCGACAGGACGTTTTCCATCACGGTCAGGCGCTCCACCAGCGCATATTCCTGAAAAATCATGCCGATGCGGCGGCGTGCGCGGCGCAGATCACCCGAGCCAAGACCAACCAGATCGGTGCCATTAAGCCGGATCGCACCCGAACTTGGCTCCACCAACCGGTTGACGCAGCGGATCAGCGACGATTTGCCTGCACCCGACGGGCCAATCAGACCGACGACCTGCCCCTTCTCGACAGTGAAGGATACATCGCTCAGGGCCTTGTCGCCCGTCTTATAAATCTTGGTGAGGTTCTCGACGCTCAGCATAGTAGCTCCATGGTATAATATGCGTAGAAAAGGCGGGGCACTGCGGCCCCGCCTTCGCATTGACTTCAAAGGGTTACTGGCAGGAGTAGGAAACGCCATTAGCCGCGTCGATCTGACGGATCACAGCCCAGTTTTCCTTAAAGGTAATCGGGATGAACGACTCTTCTCCCGATTTGGAAAACTCGGTTTGCAGCGAGGTGCCTTCCCAATCAAAGTTGTAGAAGGCAGCCTTGATCTTTTCGTGCAATTCCGGCGTCAGATTGTGCGACGTACCAAACCCCGTGGTCGGGAAGGTTTGCGAGGTATAAAGCACCTTGAACTGATCGGCCGTCACCACACCACGGTCAATCATCCGGGTCTTCACCGAATTGGCAATCGCCGCCGCGTCATAGTCCTTGTTGGCAACCCCAAGGATAGAGTTATCATGCTTGCCCGAAAAGACGGGTTCAAAGTCCGTGCCCGAGACCATGCCAAACTCGGCCTTCAGAAGCGCCGAAGGAGCCTTGAAGCCAGAGTTGGATGTCTCCGAGGTGAAGGCCATTTTGCGGCCTTTAATACCAGCTACATCCTCAATCCCGGAACCGGGGTAGGTGATGATCTCCATCTCATAGCCGAAAGCGCCATCTTTGGAGGCCATGATGGTAAAGGGGTGAAAGCCTGCGCAAGCAACAGCAAGCGGATTCGACCCGGTGTTGAAGCCCGCAATATGCAGGCGGCCCG
>CALEMZ010000254.1 GCA_937910975.1 uncultured Pseudorhodobacter sp.
GCGCGCGGCGCTGGGGCGGGGGGATTTCTTCGTCTCCGACGCCAATGCGCAGGCTTTGGCAGCACTTGATGTCTGGCGCGACTGGCCGGGGGGCAAGATGGTGCTGGTTGGCCCGACTGCTGCGGGAAAAACCCATCTCGCTCATGTCTGGGCCGAGATGACGGGCGCGACGATTGTGGCGGCGGCGACACTGGCGCACGCTGATGTCGCGGCGCTTGGCATGCTACCTGCCCTCGTGGTGGAGGATTGCGAAACCCTTGCGCAAATTCCCGGCGCACAAGAGGCCCTGTTCCATCTGCATAATATGCTCGCCGCGAAAGCCGCGCCTTTACTGCTGACGGCCGCGTCTTTGCCCCGCGACTGGCGGCTGACCCTGCCCGATCTTACCAGCCGCGTGCAGGCAGCTTCGGTTGCACGGTTGGAGCCGCCCGATGACGCGCTGCTGTCGGCTGTGCTGATCAAACTCTTCTCGGATCGCCAGATCGCGGTCACGCCTGCCTTGATCGCCTACCTATTGCCCCGGATGGAGCGTAGTTTTGACGCCGCACGCGCGCTTGTGGTCACACTGGATGCCGAGGCGCTGGCGCGTGGCTGCGCCGTTTCCCGCAGCTTGGCTGCAAGTCTGCTGGACAAAGACTGAACGGCACGCGACAATCGCAATATGCGCTTCACATTTGCCCACTATAAGTTAATCCCATGACACAGGCCGATTTTCTTAAGTCTAAGTTCACGGACCCGGTGAAGCTCTCCGCGGCTGAGATCACCGGCCCACACCGTTTTTTCAACCGCGAGCTAAGCTGGCTGGCCTTCAACTGGCGGGTGCTGGATGAGGCATCAAACCACGCTGTGCCCTTGTTGGAGCGGCTGCGATTCCTGTCCATCTCAGCCACAAATCTGGACGAGTTTTATACTGTCCGCGTGGCAGGTCTGCGCGCGCTGAAACGCGGTGGCAAACCTGCGATATCCGAAGATGGGCTAACGCCGGGCGAACAGCTTGTCTTGATCAACGAAAATGCACGGCGTCTTTTGCAGGCCCAACAGGCAGTGTTCAACAAGCTGAAAAAGGAAATGGATTCCCAAGGCATCACCATCGTCAACCGCTCCAAACTGACGACGCGCGACCTCAAGCATCTTGAAAATCACTTCGTGAACAAGGTGTTCCCGGTTCTTTCGCCCTTGGCGATTGACCCGGCGCACCCCTTCCCGTTCATCCCCAACACCGGCTTTTGCCTCGCGTTGAAGCTGGAACGCGCCAGCGACCACCGCGCGCTGCAAGCCTTGTTGCCAATCCCCCAGCAAATCGCACGCTTCGTAGCGCTGCCCGCAAAGCAGGGCGAAAACCGCTTCTTGCCGCTAGAGGAGTTGCTGCTTTTGCATCTGGGGATGCTGTTTCCCGGATATGCAGATCGGGGCCATTGCGCCTTTCGCGTGCTGCGCGACTCTGATCTGGAGGTCGAGGACGAAGCCGAAGACCTTGTGCGTGAATTTGAAACCGCGCTGAAACGGCGGCGGCGGGGCGAAGTGATCCGCCTCAAGATCAGCGCCGGCGCGCCCGAAGATCTGCGTGCGCTGATCATGCAAGAATTGCATGTCACCGATGATGATGTGGTGGAGGTGCGCGGGCTGCTTGGGGTTGCCGACCTCAAGGAACTGGTGCTCGATAGTCGCAAAGACCTGCAATGGCCCAAATTCACCCCCCGCGTGCCCGAACGCGTGCAAGACCATGAGGGCGACATGTTTGCGGCCATCCGGCAAAAGGATATGCTGCTGCATCACCCCTATGAAACCTTCGATATGGTGATCCGCTTTCTGGAACAGGCCGCGCGCGACCCAAATGTCTTGGCCATCAAACAAACACTTTACCGCACCAGCCTCGATAGCCCCGTCGTCTCGGCGCTGTGCGAGGCGGCAGAGGCGGGCAAATCGGTGACGGCCTTGGTGGAGCTGAAGGCGCGATTTGATGAGGCCGCCAATATCCGCCAATCACGGCGGCTGGAGCGGGCCGGGGCGCATGTGGTCTATGGTTTTATCCACTACAAGACCCACGCAAAAATCAGCACCGTGGTGCGCCGCGAAGGTGAAAATCTGGTCACTTATACCCATTATGGCACCGGCAATTACCACCCGATCACCGCGCGGATATATACCGATCTGTCGTTCTTTACCTGCGACGGGCCGCTAGGGCGCGATGCGACCAAAGTTTTCAACTATCTGTCGGGCTATGTGCAACCCGAAGGCCTTGAAAACCTTGCCATTGCGCCGACCGGTCTGAAAACCCGGCTGCTGGAACTGATCGCCGCCGAGGCCGATCACGCCCGCGCGGGGCGCCCGGCTGAAATCTGGGGCAAGGTCAATTCCCTGGTCGAACCCGATATCATCGACGCGTTTTATGCGGCCTCCAAGGTTGGGGTGAAGATCAGCCTGGTGGTGCGCGGCATCTGCGCGCTGCGTCCCGGCATCAAGGAGCTTAGCGAGAATATCCGCGTGAAATCCGTGGTGGGTCGGTTTTTGGAACATTCGCGCATCGTCTGCTTTGGCAATGGCTATGGGCTGCCCTCGAAAAAGGCCCGCGTGTTCTTTTCCTCGGCCGATTGGATGGGGCGCAACCTGTCGCGCCGGGTGGAAACCTTGATTGAGGCACATAATCCCACCGTCAAGGCCCAGATCGTCAGCCAGATCATGGCGGCCAATATGGCGGATGAGGCGCAAAGCTGGGTGCTTTCCCCCAATGGAGAGTATCACCGGAACCTGTTGGCCTCGGACGGGCAAATCTTTAGTTGCCATCGGTTTTTCATGGAAAACCCCTCGCTTTCTGGCCGAGGCACAGCCGGGGCAAAGGATGTGCCCAAGCTTGCCCATAGCCGCGACGAAGCGTCCGGATAATCTGCCTGCAAATCGTTGACCTTGGCGCTGCAACGCGGCAAGGTTCGCAGGCAGCAACGCAGGAATATGGCCATGGCCGACAAGAACAAATCCAAAGCCAAAGCGCAGGTGGTGGAGGATGGCGGCCCCTTTGGCCGTTCTTTGCTTGATGATCCTTCCGTGCGCGCACTCAGCCGTGTTGGGGTGGTTGATGTCGGCTCCAACTCGGTGCGGATGGTGGTGTTTGACGGGGCGGCCCGCTCACCTGCGTATTTTTATAATGAAAAGCTGATGGCCGGTTTGGGAAAAGGCCTTGCCGAAACCGGGGTGCTGAACCCCGAAGGCAAGAAGCGCGCCTTGATCGCGCTCAAAAGATTTTCGGTTCTGGCTAAGGGTATGGGCATTTCGCCGCTCATCTGCGTGGCCACTGCTGCCGTGCGCGAAGCCCGCGACGGACAGGAATTCAGCGCCCGGGTGGAGGCGGAAACCGGGTTGAAACTGTGGATCATCGATGGCGAGGAAGAAGCGCGGCTTTCGGCGCAGGGTGTGCTTTTAGGCTGGCCCGAGGCCAAGGGGATTGTCTGCGATATCGGCGGCAACTCCATGGAATTGGCCCGTATTTCCGATGGCAAGGTGGGCAAGCGCGCCACCTCTCCGCTTGGCCCTTTCCGCTTACAACAGGTTGCGGGCGGGGTTGAAAAACGCCGCGCGCTGCTCGACCGGGTGCTGAAAAAGCTGAAAGCCAAGCTGGATGCCGACAATGACCGCATCTATCTGGTTGGCGGCTCTTGGCGGGTGATCGCACGACTGGATATGGAGCGGCGCAATTATCCGCTGACGGTGCTGCATGAATACCGCATGACGCCGCAATCGGCGCTCGATACGCTGGATTGGATCGCCATGAATGACCCCGCCGTCCTACGCGCCCGGACCGGAACCGGGGCGGAGCGTATGGCACTGATCCCCTTGGCCTGTGAAGTCCTGCGTGAGCTGATCCGCATCTTCAAGCCTCGGGAAATTGATGTTTCCTCCTACGGTATCCGCGAAGGGCTGCTTTATGAGCAGATGCACGAAAGACTACGCGCGCGCGATCCGCTGATTGAGGCGGCCCGCGCAGCCGAGATCACCTCAGCCCGCCTGCCGGGTTTTGGCAAGAAGCTTTACAATTTCCTGCTACCGATCTTCAAATCAGCAACGCCAGAGGAAACCCGGCTTATCAAAGCCGCCTGCTTGCTGCACGACACCACATGGCGCGCGCATCCCGATTACCGGGCCGAGGTTTGCTTTGACAATGCGACCCGCGCCAACCTTGGCGGGCTTGACCATCCGGGCCGGGTGTTTTTGGGACTGGCTCTGCTCCATCGCTACAAGAACAGCCGCGCGGGGTCGAGGATGGAACCACTGTTCCGGCTGCTAACCGAAGATCAGATACGCAAGGCCGAAGTGCTGGGAAAGGCCATGCGTTTTGGCGCGATGTTTTCGGCCATCGGTCCGGAAAGCGCGGGCAGCCTGCTCTGGAACGCGCGCAAGAAACAGTTGGTACTGACGTTGACTCCCTTGGGCCGTGACTTGTTCGGGGAAGTGTCTCAGGCGCGCTTCAATTCTCTTGCCGTTGCAATGCGCGCACTGCCGGTGGTGATCGATGGGGGCGAAAATGCTGCGGCTTGATCATCTGGCCGTTTCGGCCAGCAGCCTTGCGGAAGGTGTGGATGAGGTCGAACAGGCGCTTGGCGTGGCGCTGGCTGCGGGCGGAAAACATGCGCTGATGGCCACCCACAACCGGCTTTTAGGCCTTGGCGGCATTTATCTGGAAGTGATCGCTATCGACCCAGAGCCTCCCGCGCGCGCATATCCGCGCTGGTTTGATCTGGACCATTTTTCAGGCCGCCCGCGCCTGACCAACTGGATTGCCGCCTGCGATGATCTGGATGCGGCCTTGGCGCTTTTGCCGCAAGGCGTGGGCGTACCGTATGACCTCGCGCGCGGCGACTTACGCTGGCGCATGGCTGTGCCCGGGGATGGGTGCCTGCCCTTTGATGGCGCGCATCCCGCACTTATCGAATGGCAAGGAGATGCCCATCCCGCCGCCCGCCTGCCAGAGATGTCGGTGCGGCTGGAACGGCTGGAAATTTCCACACCGGATGCAGAGCCCCTTAACGCGGCGCTGGCGGGCCTGTTCGCAGATCCGCGCGTCCATATTGTGCCGGGGCCGCAAAAGGCAATGCGCGCCAGCTTCACCACCCCGCATGGGCGGCGTGTGCTGGAATGACGGTACGGCCCGCAACCCCTGATGATATTCCTGCCCTTTTGGATATCTGGAACCCGGTGATCCGCGACACCGCCGTTACGTTTAACAGCGTCGAAAAAACGCCCGATGATCTGGTGCAGATGATTGCCGACAAGGCCCATGCGGGCCACGGTTTTTTGGTCGCCGAGCATGGCGGCGCGGTCGCGGGCTTTGCCAGCTATGGCCAGTTTCGCGGCGGCATCGGCTACCGCCACACGATGGAACATACCATCATTCTGGGCCCGCAGACGCGCGGTCTTGGGCTTGGCCGCGCGCTGATGCACGGGATCGAGGACCACGCCCGCAATGGTGGCGCACATTCGATCTTTGCCGGGGTCAGCGCCGAAAACCCCGAGGGCCGCCGCTTTCATCTGGCCATGGGCTATACCGAAATCGCCACCTTGCCGCAGGTCGGATGGAAATTCGGCCGCTGGATGGACCTTTACCTGTTGCAAAAAATCCTGTCCTGACAAAATTTCCCCTTCGGAGTATGCTTTGCCAATGTCGATCTGGAGCCGCATCAATGACGCGCTGTCCGCCCTCGCCGCCGGCGAAGGGCTGTCTGCGATTTTTGACCGGCTGCGCGGCTCCAAAATGGCCTCGCCGGAACGGTCCGTGGGCTTTACCATCGCGGTCATCGCCCTAGGGGCCAAGATGGCGAAAGCTGACGGGCAGGTGACACGCAATGAGGTGTTGGCCTTTCGCAGCCTGTTCGCCATCGCGCCCGAGGAAGAGGCGAATGCAGCGCGGGTGTTCAACCTTGCGCGTCAGGATGTGGCGGGATTTGACGCCTATGCTCGCAAAATCGCCGACATGTTCTCCGATGAGGGCCGCGAAACCCTGATTGATTTGCTGGAAGGCCTCTTCACCATTGCCATGGCCGATGGCCAGTACCATCCCAATGAAGATGCCTTTCTAGAAGAAGTGTCACGGATTTTTGGGTTGGGGGAGCCGTGTTTTCGCAGCCTGCGCGCCCGTTTTGTTGAGGGTGCGCCGCGTGATCCCTATGACGTATTGGGCGTCCCCGCCGGTTCTGCACTGGATGCGGTGCGCGCCGCGTGGAAACAGGCCGTGCGCGACAGCCACCCCGACCGCCTGATCGCACGGGGCGTGCCACCCGAGGCGGTAGAACTGGCTGGCCGCCGGATGATCGACATCAATGCAGCCTGGGAAGAGATCAATGGCAAACGTGCGGCCTAAGGCTTTGCTTGCGCCCACAAAACTGCGCCTCGCGACCTATAATGTCGAATGGTTCACCGGCCTGTTTGACGATGCCGGGCGGCTTTTGGCTGACAATGAACGCTCTGCCCGCTATAACATCAGCCGGGCCGAGCAACTTACCGCGATTGGCATCGTCTTTACCGCGATGGATGCCGATGGGGTGATGATTATTGAGGCCCCCGATACCGGATCGCGACGCTCAACCACCCGTGCGCTGGAAAACTTTGCCCGCCATTTCGGCCTGCGCACGCGGCGCGCGGTAATAGGATTTATCAGCGAGACCGAGCAGGAAATCGCCTTTCTCTATGATCCCGATCGTCTGAAAGCCAAACACATGCCGCTTGGCACCCCCCCGCCCCATCCCGGCCCGAACGGCGTGCCGCGCTTTGACGGGGTGTTCTGGCATGACCTGAACCTTGATGCGCGCCCGGAACGGATCAACTTTTCCAAACCTCCCCTGGAACTGGCGGTAACAGATATAGCAACAGGGCGAGCATTGCGGCTGATCGGGGTGCATGCCAAATCCAAAGCGCCCCATGGCGCGCGCACCCCCGCCGAAGTGACCCGCATCGCAATCGAAAACCGCCGCAAGCAATTGGCGCAATGCCTGTGGCTGC
>CALEMZ010000255.1 GCA_937910975.1 uncultured Pseudorhodobacter sp.
CGCTGGCATTATCTCGCTTTTCGCCACCCTGCCCCGGCTGGACCGCAACCGCGCACTTGCCTTGGCCGAAATGGGCGCAGGCCGGGGGGCCGAGGAAAAATTTGATCTGATCTTGATGCTGATCGACCTGTTCCTCGCCCGCCTGGCCCGCGCGGGTACCCTTGGCTATTGCCCGCCCGAGGCCGCGAAGGGCGAAGCAGAGTTGATCGCGCGGCTTTCACCCACCCCGCTTGCCGCGCGCCACTGGGCCGATTTGGCCCAAGGCCTCGCCACCCGCGCCCGCCGTGGCCGCGCCGTCAACCTTGACCCTGCCGCCCTTCTCATGGATATGGTTCTGAGGATCGACGACACGGCGGGAATGCTCGCCCAAAGGTGAGCGGATATGACCGAGCAAGCGCCAGAGATTGTAGACAGCCATTGCCACCTCGACTTCCCTGATTTTGAAGGTGAATTGCCGCAAATTATTGCCCGCGCCCATGCCGCCGGGGTCATGCGCATGGTCACCATCGGCACCCGCCTGCGTAATGAACCATCGGTCCGTGCCATTGCCGAGGCGAACCCGTCAGTTTTCTACGCCGCGGGCACGCACCCGATGAGTGCCGCCGAAGAACCCATGGCCAGCGTAGACCAATTGATCGCCCTGTCGCAGCATCCAAAATTCGTCGGCATCGGTGAAAGTGGGCTAGACTATCACTACACCGCCGAAAGCGGCGCCTTGCAGCGCGAGAGCCTGCGCATCCACATCGCCGCGGCCCGCGAAACCGGGCTTCCGCTGATCATCCACGCCCGCGCCGCCGATGAGGATATGGCCCGCATCCTGACCGAGGAATATAAGGCCGGGGCCTATACTTGTGTCATGCATTGCTTTTCCTCCAGCGCCGAACTGGGCCGCGCGGCGCTCGACCTTGGGTTCTATCTGTCGATCTCCGGCATCGCGGCTTTTCCGAAATCCGGCGATCTGCGCGCCATTTTCGCCGCCGCCCCGTTGGATCGGATCTTGCTGGAAACGGACAGCCCCTATCTGGCGCCCCCACCCTTTCGCGGCCGCCGCAATGAGCCCGCCTATACCGCCCACACCGCGCGCGTGGGTGCTGAGATATTCAACCTCTCGCTGCCAGATTTCGCTGCGGCGACAACCGCAAATTTCGAACGTCTATTCTGGAAAGCCAAGGCGGCATGATGGCAAAACTACGCTTCACCATTTTGGGCTGCGGGTCTTCGGGCGGGGTGCCTCGCCTTGGGGGGCATTGGGGTGATTGTGACCCGACGAACCCCAAAAACCGCCGCCGCCGCTGCTCCTTGCTGGTGGAGCGGGTGACGGGCGAAGGCATTACCCGCGTGCTGATTGATACCTCCCCCGATATGCGTGAGCAGTTGCTGGACGCCAATGTAGGCGAATTGAACGGCGTGGTCTTCACCCATGCCCATGCCGATCACACGCATGGCATCGACGACCTGCGCCAGATCGTGTTCAACATGAAATCGCGCCTGCCGGTCTGGGCGGATATGCCCACGCAATTCGCGCTGCGTGACCGCTTTACCTATGTGTTTGAGCAGATCCGTGGCTCATCCTACCCACCGATCCTGGACCTGCATTTGCTGGACGGGGCGGTCACTGTAAGCGGCGCGGGCGGCGATGTGGTGTTGAATCCGTTCCTCGTCAATCACGGCTCCATAGATGCGTTGGGCTTTCGAATTGGTGGGCTGGCCTATGTGCCTGATGTCGTCGCGATTCCCGACGCGGGCTGGGCCATGCTGGAGGGATTGGAGGTCTGGGTTATCGACGCCCTGCGTCGCAAGCCGCACCCAACCCATGTCCATCTGGCGCTGACGCTGGAATGGATTGCCCGCATGGCTCCGAAACGGGCCGTGCTGACGAACATGCATATCGACCTTGATTACGCCACGGTCGAAGCCGAGACCCCCGACCACATCACCCCGGCCTATGATGGCATGGTGATCGAGATCGACGCGCCGGAATGAACGCGCTTCTTGATGTCATTCTTCCGGTCTTTCTGATCCTCGGCGCGGGTTACTTCGCTGCCTGGCGCAAGATTGTAGATGAGGCGGCGATTGATGGGGTGATGCGCTTTGCGCAGAATTTCGCGGTGCCTTGCCTTTTGTTCGTCTCCATCAGCAAGCTTGATCTGGCGCAGAGCTTTGATCCGGGCTTGCTCATCAGCTTTTATGCGGGGGCTTTGGGCGCGGGCGCGTTGGGGTTCATCGGGGCACGAGTGATCTTTGGGCGTGACACGAAGGATGCGCTTGCCATCGCTTTCGTGGCGAGCTTTTCCAACACGCTGCTTTTGGGCCTGCCGATCACAGAACGGGCATATGGCGCAGAGGCATTAGCCGGGAACTTCGCGATCATCGCCATCCATTCGCCGTTGCTTTACGGCATTGGAATCAGCTTGATGGAGATCGCAATCAGCCGGGGGCAAGGGTTGGCAAAACTGGCCCTGACGCGGCAGGTTTTGCGGGCAATCCTCACCCAGCCTATGGTCATCGGGATCTTGTGCGGCTTTGCGGTGAATGTGACGGGTTTACCGCTACCGGGCGTGCTTTGGTCGGCGGTGGAGATGATGGTGCAGGCGGCTATTCCGGCGGCCTTGTTTGGGCTTGGCGGCGTCTTGGTACGCTATCGGCCCGAGGGGGATATGAAGGCCGTTGCCTTTGTCTGCGGCCTCACTTTGATCGTGCATCCGGCGGTGACTTACGGGCTGGGCCGCTTTGTTTTTGGGTTGAACGTCGACCAGATGAGATCGGCGGTTCTGATGGGGGCGATGGCCCCCGGAGTAAATGCATTTTTATTCGCCAATATGTATGGGGCGGCGAAACGCGTCGCGGCCTCCACGGTCCTTTTGGCTACCGTGGGCACAATTTTGACAGCCTGGAGCTGGCTGCATATTTTGCCCTGACGGCGTTGCGGGCGCGCAGCAGCATGCGAGTGCTTGGCCGGTAGGATTATGGAAAGCTTCGGGAGCCTCCGGCGGGGATATTTTTGTCCAAAGAGAACGAGGGTGGCAATAATCTGGCGGACGGTTTTGTGTCAGGCCGGGTTTGAGTATTTGGGCAAAGATGAAATTGCGGCGTTATAAGAGCCACAGGGCTGCGAGGGCGAGGGCAGCGGGGACAGTTTGCACATAGAATATGCGGCGCGCGGCGGTAGCAGCGCCATATGTCCCCGCGACCACGATGCAAAGCAAAAAGAAACTGGCGATACGTGGCGCCCAGAGCGGATCGAAAATCAGCAGTGACCAAATCAGCCCTGCTGCGAGAAAGCCGTTGTAGAGGCCCTGATTGGCGGCCATCACTTTGGTGGGCGCAAAAAGAGTGCGTGGGACGCTGCGGAATATCTTTGGCCCACGGCTTTCCCAGGCAAACATTTCAATCCACAGGATGTATAGGTGCAAGGCCGCAATGAGGCCGATCAGGATCACGGCGGTGATAGGCATGGCTTTTGCCTTTGCTTCAGGAAGGGGTGACGCCGCGCAGGCGTTCCGAGCGGCGGCGCAGCACTTCCACCACGGTCAGCAGGCAGATCGAGAAGATCACGAGGATCGTCGCCACCGCGAGGATCGAGGGGCTGATCTGCTCGCGGATGCCATTCCACATCTGGCGCGGGATGGTTTGCTGTTCATGGCTACCGATAAAGAGCACCACAACCACCTCGTCAAAGGAGGTTACGAAGGCGAAGAGCGCGCCGGCTACGACGCCCGGCGTGATCAGTGGCAATTGCACCTTGAAGAAGGTGGTAACCGGCCCTGCCCCCATGCTCTGCGCCGCCCGGATCAGCGAGCGGTCAAAGCCCATCATTGTGGCCGTGACCGTGATGATGACGAAGGGAATGCCGAGCGTGGCATGGGCAAGGACAAGGCCGAAGTAGGTGCCGGATAGCCCGACGTCTGAGTAAAAGAAGAAAAGCCCCGTGGCAGTGATGATAATCGGCACGATCATTGGCGAGATCAGAAGTGCCATGATTAGCTTGCGGTACGGCATTTCAGGGCGCGACAGGCCCATCGCGGCGATGGTGCCCAGCACCGTGGCAAGGATGGTCGCGAAAAAGCCCACGATGATAGAGTTTTTTGCCGCATGTACCCATTTCGCATTGGCCCAAACATCAGACCACCAACCGCTATCGCGCACAGCATCGGGGGATGCCATGCCGAAGGTAAGAAGGTTATCATACCAGCGCATCGAAAAGCCCGCCGGATCCAGCGTCAGCATTTCCTTAGTGAAGGTAAAGTAAGGCTCGGCGTTGAACGAAAGCGGAATGATGATTACGATCGGCGCGATCAGGAAAAAGAAGATCAGCGCGCAGGCCACCCGGTAGGTATAGTACCAGATGCGTTCCAGCGGGTCTGCGTATACAGGAAGTGCCATGTGTCCGTTACCCCAGCTTCATATTGTCGATGCCAACCATGCGATCATAGGCCCAGTAGAGGATGAGCACCGCGGCCAAAAGCATTGACGCAAGGGCGGCGGCCAGTGACCAGTTCAGTGATTTTTGCATGTGGAAAGCGATCTGGTTGGAGATCAGCGTGCCATCCGCACCGCCCACAAGGGCTGGCGTGATGTAATAGCCAACCGCGAGAATGAAGCACAAGATGCCCCCGGCCCCGATGCCTGACACGGTTTGTGGCAGGTAGATGCGGCGGAAGGTCGTCCATGACGTCGCCCCAAGCGAGCGGGCCGCGCGGGCATAGCTGGGCGGGATGGTTTTCATCACCGAATAAAGCGGCAGGATCATGAAGGGCAAAAGGATATGCGTCATCGCGATGATGGTGCCGGTTTGGTTGTACATCATGGCCAGACGTCCATCGTCCGACACGATGCCGAGGCTGACCAGCACGTCATTGATCACACCCTGACTTTGCAGCAGCACCATCCAACTTGTGGTTCGCTCCAACAGCGATGTCCAGACCGGCAACAGCACAAGGATCATCAACAGGCTGGCGTGGCGCAGGGGCAGCACGGCCAGCAAATGCGCGACCGGAAAGCCAAGGAGCAAGCACAGGAAGGTGATGACAATAGACAAAACAAAGGTGCGTATAAACAGCGTCACATAGATGCGCGTGTTTTCATCCGCAGGTGCAAACACGCCCGCATCGTTGATCTTGCGGTCAAGGGCGGCTTGGTAAAAATTTGTGGTCGTGCCGGAAGAGGCAGAGCGCATGGCGGCCCAAAGATCGCGGCGCTCCCATTTGTCATCCAGCGCAAGGATCGACTCTTTGAAGGGCGGCTCCAGCTTTTCGGCTCTCCGACCGGCGGAGGTGAAAAGCGAGCGGGTGCCCGACACTTCATAGTTGATACGCGTCCCGACAGAGCCGATGCTCCGGTCCTTGGACGCGGTTACAAGATCGGCGGCCAAGGCGGCGTAGGCGGCTTCATCCGGCTCTGCCTCGGGGTTTGCGGCAAACCATTCGCCCAGAGCTGGCATATTCTCCGAGAACTGAACGTTCACAACTGAGCGTGACAGCATTTGTCCAATTGGCACCGCAAAGGTGATCAGAACAAACAACAGCAGCGGCAAAACCAGCATGAACGCCCGGACACGCGCGCGACGAGAGGCACGGGTGAGCGCCAATTTGAGCGGCCGTCCATCAAC
>CALEMZ010000256.1 GCA_937910975.1 uncultured Pseudorhodobacter sp.
CAAAGATCACCATCACGGTCGACGGCCTGGCCGCTTCCATCGCCTCTGTCATTTTGTGCGCGGGCGACGATGTCGTCATGCCGAGAAACGCGATGATCATGGTTCATGACCCGTCCGCTGTCGTTATGGGCAACGCAGGCGATATGCGCTCCATGGCCGAGGCCCTGGACAAGATGCGCGATGGTCTGGCGAGCGCCTACCAGGACAAAACGGGGCGCACACCATCAGAGATCATCCACTGGATGGCTGAAGAAACCTGGTTCGATGCTGCAGAAGCCTTGGATGCTGGGTTTGCTGATCGGCTCGAAGACCCGGTCTCGATGGCCGCAACCTTTGATCTTTCCAATTTCACCCGGGTGCCGCCCGCGCTGGCGTCGCTCGTAACCGCTGCTTCCCCTGAGACTAAGGAGACAAACATGACCGAGAAACCCACCCCTGATCCAATTGCCACTAATGCGGAAGCCAAACCGAGCGAAGACGCTCCCGCCCAAGCGCCTGCAGAAGACAACATTGTCGATCTAGATCAGGTTCGCGCGCAGGAACGCACAGCGACTTTGGCGTACGTGAACGAAGTCAACCAGCTCTGCGCCCTCGCAGGGTCGCCCGAGATGGCCACGGCGTTTATCGCCAAAGCGACCGCCACGGATCAAGTGCGCACAGCACTTTTGCAAGCTCGCGCCGAAACTGATGAAGCCTCAGCCGTGAGCGCCCTGCGTCACAGCCAAGCTCAGGCTCCATCAGAGCCCATCATCGACACCGCTGCGATCTATGCGGCGCGCAACAAAACCGCCAATTAAGGAGTAACCCATGCCTGTCATGACAGAAGGCCAGCACACTGGCGAATTCATCGTTTCTGAAGGAAACGGATCCATCAGTCGCGAGACCGTAACAATCCTAAACGGTCGCACACTGGAACCGGGAACGGTTCTTGGCCGTGTCACCACATCCGGCAAGTACCGCGAGATTGATCCGGTCGCCACCTCTGGTGCCGAAGTGGCCGTGGCCGTTTTGTTTGATGCGGTCGATGCCTCCGGCGGTGATGCCCCAGGGGTTGTGATCACGCGCCTCGCCGAAGTTCATGGCGGCGAAGTGGTCTGGCCTGCCGGCATCACCGATCCCCAGAAACAAACGGCCATCGATCAGTTGGCCGTTGCCACAATTATTATCCGATAGGAGAGGCCCATGCCCGCACTCGATATATTCAATTCCAATGCTTTCTCGTTGGTGTCTCTGACGGACTCCATCAATAAAATTCCTTTTCTACCAGGCCGCATTGGTCAGCTGAGCCTGTTCCGTGAACAAGGCGTGGCGACGACTTCGGTCTTGGTGGAAGAACGGGAAGGCTCGCTTACCTTGGTGGAAACCACCGCGCGTGGTGCGCCTGCCGTGCAGAATGCACACAACAAGCGCAAGGCCCGGTCTTTGACCGTTCCCCATATTGCGTTGGAAGACACCATTCTGGCTGACGAAGTTCAAAACCTTCGGGCATTTGGATCGGACAGCCAATTGGAAGGTGTCCAACAGGTGATGAATGATCGCCTGGAAGAAATGGCCCGCAAACTAGATGCGACCCTGGAGCATTTGCGCATCGGAGCCATCATGGGACAAATTCTGGACGCGGACGGATCTACCGTTCTATATGATCTGTTTCAGGAGTTCGGTGTTTCTCAGCAGACGGAGATCGACTTCGATCTCGACAACGCCTCACCCGTCTCCGGCGCGATCAAAAAGAAGTGCCATGACGTTAAGCGCAAGATAGAGGATGAACTGGGGGCGACGCCCTATAGCCACATCCATGCCATCTGCGGTTCCGCGTTCTTTGATGACCTGGTCACACACCCGGAAGTCTCTGCCGCCTATGACCGATATCTCGACGGCTTGTTCCTTCGCGAAGGTCAGGCACGCGGTTCGTTCGAATATGCGGGTATTGTGTTTGAAGAATACCGGGGCCGCGTGGGTTCGGTTGATTTTACCGATTCCAACAAAGCCCACTTCTTCCCGGTCGGCGTGCCGGGGCTGTTTCGCCAATACAATGCACCGGCGGATTTTGTTGAAACCGTCAACACGATCGGTCTGCCGCGCTACGCCAAACAGGCACCGGACACGCAGTTTGGCCGTTGGGTTGCACTTCATGCCCAATCCAACCCGCTGCCGATTTGCACCCGTCCGCGTGTGCTGATGAAAGCCAAGCGCACCTGACCTCAATGCGTGGTGGGGTTGTTTTTGCTCAGCGCCTTTAAGCGTTTATTTGCAAGATCAAGGTCAAATTCTTCGGGATCAAAATCTCCGATCCAGTCCAGATAGTCTGGGTCGGCGGATTTTGGATTTTGCACAGCCTCTACCAAATCAGCGTAGGCATAGGGGCCACCACTATCTTCGGGTGGGCAGGCCCGTTTGCCATCAAGGCAAGCTAAAGGGGCGATTGCATCACTAACTTTGACGACGTCAATCTCATGTCGCCAATCGTCACCGAAATCATAGGCATAAAGAAACGTGTGGCCTTCCAATAAAACATGCGACAGCCTCACATTGGCTTCCTCTGCAATGGGACGACCTCCAGAGGCATCATCAGGCACACCATAACGCGCGCCATCAATGACAAAGAGATGAAGGTGTTCATCTTCCCAGCCCATCACGGCTTGGATGACAAAATGTAGGCCTGCCAGGGTGTAGTTGGCGGGGACTGAAACCTGTCGCCAGATTTCTGGTTCGATATCAGATAAGCGGATGTGGAGGGAAATAGAGGCTGGCATGATTAGTTCACTAAAAAATTGTCTTCGAGTTAAATGCGGACTATTCAAGCCTTTGTACATTATTTGAAGGAGAATTCGATGAATCTTAATGATCTAAAAGACGCCGTTGCCGAAAAGGCAGGGATTTCCAAGGCTGAAGCGGGCACTGCCGTTAGCGCCGTTCTCGATACCATTAGCGAAACTTTGACCAAAGGTGAGAAAATCGCCCTGGTTGGATTCGGTAATTTTGAAATTTCTGACCGAGCGGCTCGTGATGGCCGTAATCCCTCAACCGGCGAGACCATTAAGATTGCCGCAAGCAAAGCCGTTAAATTCAAAGCTGGCAAAGCTCTGAAAGACAGCGTGAACGGCTAAGTCCACTTTTCAAATTTATTGGGATCAGGCGGCCTCCAGGGGCCGCCTTTTCTATGTGTGCCATGACCAATGCTTTTGACATCGCGTTCGCTCGGCTGTTTGCCGACACCAACTTAACCC
>CALEMZ010000257.1 GCA_937910975.1 uncultured Pseudorhodobacter sp.
AGCGCTGTTTCTGCAATCCGGCCCTGCCCACGCAGATCTTGGACTTTGGACCGATCTGGCTCTGGGTCGTTTTGTTAAAGCCGAGAAGGGGGCCGAGGCCAATATCTTGGCTGATAAGGAAGAGACAGCCCTCAACCTCGTGCCGCTATGTCTGGCGCGCTCAAAGCTGAAGCGTTACGGCACGCTGTTCGCCTGCATCGACAAGCTCGATCAGCGCATAGCTGCGGGTGAAGCTGTTATTGGTGGCTTTCTGATTCCCGATTCCGACATCAAACCGTTGCCGGGCATGCTGCGCGCCATCGCAGCGCTGGAGTTGAGCAAATTCAAAGAAGCGGCAGAAACTGCCGAGCGCGCGCTGGCTGCGGTGGACGACAACGCCGGAAGCACCTGGGGGCCGCTACCGCCCAAGAGTTATCGCGTGGAACTGCTGACCCTTCTGGGAATCACCTATGCGCTTTTGGGTGATGAGAAAAAGGCGCGGCACAGTTTGAAAATGCTCGCCGAGCTGGATGTCTCGGATACGCAGGCGCAGAAATATGAAAACATTCGCAGCGTCGGTCTGGCCCGGATACATATGGCCTTGGGCGAGTACGAGATGGCCTTGAAGCGAATGGAGACGGAACACGAACTATGGGTTCGCGGTCTTTCCGATCTGGTGGTCGGCGCGGGAGACGATAGCGTAGGCACGATTTTCGATCTGCCAAAATTGCTTATCATCGCCAAGGCCCATGCCGCCTTGGGCAAGGATGCCGAGGCAAAAAAATCGCTGGATGCCCTGATTGCCCATCCACGGATTGTCGATCAGGGTGACATCCACTGGATCGCGCTGTTCGAGAGAGGCCATCTGGCCGAGCGAATGGGAAGTCCGGAAGAAGCGGTGAAGTTCTATCTGCGCTCCATCGAAATATTCGAGCGGCAGCGCTCCTCCTTGACCACTGAGGCCAGCAAGATCGGTTTTGTCGGTAACAAGCAGGAGGTTTATTCTCGCGCGGTAAGCGCCCTGGTTCTGAGTGGGGACACCGAAAAAGCCTTTGATCTGGTGGAGCGCGCAAAATCCCGGGCATTGGTGGATATGTTGGCCGAGAAGCAACAGTTTGCTCGCCGGGTTGATGCGAAGGTTGATACAAGGCAGTTGCTCGAGAATATCAACAGTGCCGATCTGGATTCTTATGCTGTTACGGGGCGCGGCGAGGCATCCGTCACCGGCACTTTAAGATCACTCGCGCTCGCACAACTGGCCTTGCGCAAAGAGGCACCGGAACTGGCCAGCCTTGTTAGCGTCAGTTCGGTCTCGCTCGCCGAACTTCGCCAGCGCTTGCGGCCGAATGAAATGCTGGTTGAGTTCTACCGCTATCAGGATGCGCTGCTGGTCTTCCTGCTGGACCAGCAGCAGATGAAAGTGGTGAGTTTGCAGGGCAAGGACGGAGAACTGGAAACCCGCATTGGAGAATTTCGCAAGGCCTTGCAAGACGCCGACGACGCTCAGATCCAGGCGCTGGCGCGGACGCTTTTCATGCAACTGATCGCACCCATAACCGAGCAGATCGGACAGAAATCTTTGGTTCTGGTGCCGCATGGCGCCTTGCACTACTTGCCGTTCGCCGCACTGTTGGGGCCGGACGGCAAATGGTTTGTCGATCAATGGAGCTACCGCCTGCTACCCAGCGCCAGCACCTTGCTGTATTTGCCCCCCGCGCACGCCGAATCTTCAACGGCAACTCTGGCCATTGGCAACCCGGACCTTGGTTCGCGCGATGCCGATCTTCCTTCTGCCGAAGCCGAGGCGCGTGGCATTGCCGGACAAAGTGAAAGCTCGAAACTGCTCTTGGGCAAGCAGGCAACAGAAACCCTGTTTCGCTCGGTCGCGTCGCAGTTTCAGCGCATCCATTTCGCCACCCATGGCGAGTTTCGCGCCGATCAGCCGCTGCAATCGGGTCTGTTGCTGGCAAAAGATTTGACGAACGACGGCCGCATCACGGTGAGCGAAATCTATGATCTCGAACTGAATGCCGATCTGGTTACCCTGTCTGCCTGTGAGACCGGCCTTGGTGATATTCGCTCTGGCGATGATGTGGTGGGGTTGACCCGGGGCTTTCTGTATGCCGGCGGTCGCAGCATTGTCGCCAGCCTGTGGAAGGTCGCCGATG
>CALEMZ010000258.1 GCA_937910975.1 uncultured Pseudorhodobacter sp.
TATATCCCGCCGGTCCCTTTACCGATCTCGCGCATATCGGCAATCTCGCGCGCGCCCAGAATGCCCTGATCGGCGATAAGCCCGCGCAACCGCTCCCGCGCACCTTCGGACCAACTGGCGATCACCACATTCGCATCTTGACGTAATTTCTGAACATGATCGGCAAGTGCGCTGAAAAGGCTTATGTTTTCCTGCTGACGCTCCGGCGCAAAACTGCGTCCCATGCGCCCGCCCGCATCCAACACACCCGGCCCCGGCGATTGTGCAAGCGGTGAAAGCTGCACCACCCGCCGCGCCGTCACAGCCGCCTCCCAAGCGGCGTCATCCAGATAGAGCAATTCCGGCGCTGCGGGCTTATACACTGTATCCAAGCGACCCTTGGCGCGCATTGCCTCCGTCCGGGCATCATATTGGTCGGCGATACTGTCCCAGCGCGCCAGCCGCATCGGGGTAATCTGGTCGTCCAGCATCACCGAGGCCGTTGGCAGATAGTCAAACAGCGTTTCCATCTGCGCATGGAAAAACGGCAGCCAATGCTCCATCCCCTGATGCTTGCGCCCGGCACTCACCGCCTCATATAGCGGGTCATCCGAGCCGCCCGCGCCAAACTCCACCCGGTAATTCTGCCGAAACCGGCTGATCGCGGCGTCATCCAGAATGATCTCTGACACGGGCGCAAAATCTACCGATGTCAGCTTTTCAATGGTGCGTTGGGTTTCCGGGTCAAACCGCCGCGCGCCATCGAGGACATCGCCAAACAGATCAAGCCGCACCGGGCCAGTTGGCCCCGGCGGGTAAATATCGATGATTCCGCCGCGAATGGCATAATCGCCCGGCTCCGCCACCGTTGGGCTGGGGGTAAAGCCCATGCGCGTCAGAAAGTTCCGGAGTGCACCCTCATTCAGCCGATGCCCCACCGTGGCCGAAAAGGACGCCGCCGCCAGCACCTCGCGCGCAGGCAGCCGCTGCGTGGCCGCGTTCAGCGTGGTCAACAGCACAAAAGGCGCCCCCATCCCTTGTGCCAGCGCCGCAAGCGTCGCCATTCGGCGCGAGATGATATCAGGGTTTGGTGACACCCGGTCGTAAGGCAGACAATCCCAAGCAGGCAGCTCCAGCACCACCACGTCTGGGGCCATCACCGTCAGGGCCGCGTGCATCGCCTCCAGCCGCTTATCATCGCGCGCCACATGAATCACGGGCACCCCACGTGCCAACTCCTTCGCCAAGAGGCCAGCGTCAAAGCCTTCGGGCGCGCCGCCCAGAACGATGCCCGGATTGATGTTCTTGGTCATAGGTTCAATTCGGCCAGATCGCGAAGACT
>CALEMZ010000259.1 GCA_937910975.1 uncultured Pseudorhodobacter sp.
GCATAACGCGACCGTCACTGGCCATTCAGAGACTGGTTCGCATTCGTCTGACAGCACCACCCTCCTGCAAAAGCGCCCGTTCCAACCGGCGCAGGCTGTTTTCCCAAAAATCCCGATGGCTCATCGTCCAGATCGAAATCTGCTCAATCGATTCCGGCACGACGGAATACAGGCGTTGCTGCCGATTGGCCCGGCGATGAACCAGGCCCGAACGGGTCAGCACCTCAAGATGCCGCGAAACAGCGGCCCCTGAAATTGGAAACGCTTCAGCGATGACTCCTGCCGGTAGTTCCCCTTCCGCCAGAAGTCGCTGGACAATCGCGAAGCGCGTTGTGTCGCTTAGGGCGGCGAATATGGTGGGCAAGTTTGACATGCATATCCTCTTTTTCCTTTTATTAATGGATTCGTTAATTAACGCAATCATTAAATATAGGGGGGGTACGTTTCACCTGGTTCGGATTTTCCGGCGTCATCACGTAGGTTCAGGCTTTTAGTAAAGATTACAGACTGCGGCTGATATTTTGGCAATGCTGGGTTGGAAACCCACCCTGCGCCGGTTTCGGGCTGTCGCGGCGGCGCGAAGGGGGGTCGCCTCTATGGCTTGCGGGGGTTATTATGGCTGTGCATGATATTGCAAATCGTTTGAGACATCAGTTCAGGAGAGCCGCCCATGATGCGTACCCGCGCCGCCGTTGCCCTTGCCCCCGGAAAACCACTTGTCGTGATGGAGGTCAATCTGGAACGCCCGCGCAAGGGTGAGGTGTTGGTGGAAATCAAGGCTACGGGCCTGTGCCATACCGATGAGTTCACCCGCTCGGGTGACGACCCCGAGGGAATTTTTCCCGCCATTCTGGGCCATGAGGGCGCGGGCGTGGTGATTGAGATCGGTGAGGGTGTGACCACGCTGGAGGTGGGCGACCATGTGATCCCGCTTTACACGCCGGAATGCCGGGAGTGCGAGTATTGCCTGTCAGGCAAGACCAACCTGTGCCAGAAAATCCGTTTGACGCAGGGGCAGGGTTTGTTGCCCGACGGCACAACGCGGTTTTCGATGCTCGATGGCACACCGATCCATCACTACATGGGCTGTTCGACCTTTGCCAACCACACGGTTATTCCCGAGATTGCCTTGGCCAAGGTGCGCAAGGACGCGCCGTTTGACAAGATTTGCTACATTGGCTGCGGCGTGACCACGGGCATCGGGGCAGTGATCAACACCGCCAAAGTGGAGATCGGCGCGCGCTGCATCGTCTTTGGCTTGGGCGGTATTGGGCTGAACGTTATTCAGGGTTTGCGCATGGCCGGGGCCGATCAGGTTGTGGGTGTTGATCTGAATGATAGCAAGGAAGAGATCGCCCGCTATTTTGGCATGACCGATTTCGTCAACCCGACGAAGGTGGAGGGCGATCTGGTCGCGCATCTGGTGGAACTGACCAAGGGCGGCGCGGATTACACATTTGACGCGACGGGCAATACTAAGGTTATGCGCACGGCCCTTGAGGCGGCGCATAAGGGCTGGGGCGAAAGCATCATCATTGGCGTGGCACCTGCCGGGGCGGAAATTTCGACGCGGCCCTTCCAGCTGGTTACGGGTAGGGTGTGGCGTGGCACGGCCTTTGGCGGTGCCAAGGGGCGCACGGATGTGCCGAAGATTGTCGATTGGTACATGAACGGTAAGATCGAGATTGACCCGATGATCACTCATCGATTGACGCTCGACCAGATCAACGAAGGGTTTGAGTTGATGCACAAAGGCGAATCCATTCGCGCGGTGGTTATTTACTGATCAAAGCGTTTGATTTTTGAAAGAACCGGGGCCGGAGGCAGTAGCTTTCGGCCCCAAGTTCAGGCGTGACATTAACCATGGCCATGATATCGCCACATCCGTGTGGCATGAGAATGACACCAGTCAGCGTGCCACTTCGGGGCGCGCCTTTTAGGCTTGTGGTAAATTGTGAGGCGTATTGAGCGATGAGTGACCAGCCCTTGGCACATCAGCCCCCGAACGGGGGGATTTTGTCGCGTGCGGCGCGCGGCTCGGTTTGGACGGCAATGTCATTTGTGACGGCGCAGGGCATTCGGCTGGCGGCGAACCTGATTTTGACGCGGCTGCTGTTTCCCGAAGCTTTTGGCATCATGGCCTTGGTGACGGTGCTTTTGGTGGGCCTGATGTTGTTTTCGGACATGGGCGTTGGCCCGGCGATCATGCAAAGCAAGCGCGGGGATGACCCGGATTTTCTGAATACGGCCTGGACGGTCCAGATTGTGCGCGGCGGGATCTTGTGGTTGGCGGCCTGCGCTTTAGCCTATCCGGCGGCGGTGTTTTATAACCAGCCACTGATTGCGCAGATATTGCCGTTGGCGAGCTTGTCATTGCTGTTTGCGGGGTTTGAGCCGACGCGGGTTGATACGGCAAACCGGCATCTTTTGCTGGGGCGGCTGACGATACTGGACCTATGTGCAACGTTTACTGGCATTGTTGTGATGCTGGTGCTGGCAGCCATGACGCGCTCGGTTTGGGCATTGGCCTTCGGCGGAGTGGTGACGGCGGCGTTGCGGCTGGCGCTGCTGACGCTGCTGATGCCGGGGCAGCGTAACCGCCTGCGCTGGGAAAAGGCGGCCGGGTCGGAGCTGTTGAACTTCGGGTTCTGGATTTTTCTATCATCGGTTTGCGGGTTTCTGGTGTCGCAGGGTGATCGGGCGATTTTAGGAAGATACCTTTCGATTGAAGGGCTTGGCATCTATAATATAGGCGCGTTTCTGGCGATGTTTCCGATCATGCTGGGGGCTACGGTGACAGCGCGCGTGTTGATCCCGATTTACCGGGAGCATCCAGAGGGCGCAGATGCGGCGGCACATGCCCGGCTGGTTCGGTTGCGGTTTTACGTGACGGGGGCATTGATTGCCTGCCTCTCGCTGCTGTCGCTGGGCGGGCCATGGATTGTCGATCTGCTCTACGATGACCGCTATGCCTCGGCGGGGGGGGTGATGGTGGCGATCAGCGCGGTGCAGATGATTTCCGTGGTGTTTCTGACTTATGATCAGGCGGCACTGGCGCGGGGAGATTCGCGGGGCTTTTTCAAGGTGAGTTTGGCCAAGGCAACATTGCAGACTTTGGGTTTCTTGATCGGTGCGCATTACTTTGGGCTAGCGGGCGCGATGCTGGGGCAGGCAATCGGCATTTTGCTTTATTTCCCGGTGATCGCGCATCTGGCGTGGCGGCATAAGGTTTGGGATGCCCGGCACGATATGCTATATCTGGTCCTCGCGCTGGCGCTTGGGGCCTTGGCGATCTGGGTCAACTGGGCGCATGTGGCGCTGCTGATGCCCGGTTCTGGCGCTGTGTTTCATGGGGCAGCGGGATGATCGGCGGCAACCTCCCCTCTGTGGGTTCATTCAATGAATCGGGCGATGAGGCGGGCTTTGCGCTTACCCCGGTTCAAGCGGGGATGATCTATGAGACCTTGGCGCGCAATGACCCGTCGGTTAATCTTGAACAGGTGGTGATCAGGCTGGATGAGGGCCGAGGGGATAGGGGCGGCCCGGCGGCGATGGCGGCGGCATGGGGCCGCGCGATTGCTCGCCATCCGGCGCTGCGTTTATCGTTCCGGCAGGGGCTTTCGGGCCATATTGAGCAGCGCGCGGCAGCTCCGTTCCGCGCGCCTTTGTACGTTGAGGATTGGTCGGATAAGCCCGACCGGGAGGCGGCCCTAGTGCTGCGCTTGCGCGAGGAGCGGGCGCGGGGCGTGGATATGACGACGCCAGGAAGTTGGCGGTTGCTGTGGTTGCGCTTCGGGTCGCGCCAATCCGCCCTGATCTGGACGTTCTCCCATGCGATGCTGGATGGCCGCAGCTTCCGGCGGGTGCTGGCGGAGGTCTTTGCCGATTATGACGGCGATCATGGTGACGCGGCGGCCGAGATGCCGGAGCTGCCTGCATTTAGCCGCCATTGTGAAGCAATCACGCAGGCCGACAAAACCCCGGTTCAGACCTATTTCAAGGCCTATCTGGCCGGATTTGACAGGCCAACACCTTTGGGCTTTGTGGCGGA
>CALEMZ010000260.1 GCA_937910975.1 uncultured Pseudorhodobacter sp.
GTCGATGACCACGGCTCCCAGCTATCGCCGACCACTTCGGCCATGCCGTAAGGGGCTATCCAACCCGCGAAGATCGCAGTGCCAAAGTAAAGCGCGGTGAAAAACAGGCCAATAGCAGCGGCAAATGGAATACGCATCAGTTTGCCCCCTTCATTTCGGATGCCGCAAGCGCGGATTGGACAGAATAGACACCACATCAGCCACAAGGTTCAGCCCGATATAAACGGCGGCGAACACAAGGCCACAAGCCTGCACCACCGGCACATCACGTTTGCTCACATGGTCCACCAGATATTGCCCCATGCCGGGATAAACGAAAACCACCTCAACCACGACGACCCCAACTACCAGATAGGCAAGGTTCAGCATCACCACATTGACCACCGGGGCCACCGCATTGGGAAAGGCATGGCGTGCGATGATGGTGAATTTGCGCAGGCCCTTCAGCTCAGCGGTTTCGACATAGGCCGATTGCATGACGTTGAGAATGGCCGCGCGCGTCATCCGCATCATATGGCCCAGCACCACAAGCACCAGCACCAACACGGGCATCGACACGGCGTAAAGCTTTTCGCCAAGGGTCATCCCCTCATAAACGGTGGCCAGCGAGGGAAACCAGCGCAGTTGCACTGACAGGAAATAAACCAAAATATAACCCAACAAGAATTCCGGCACCGAAACGGTCGCCAGCGTCACCGTGGAAATCACCCGATCCGGCCAGCGCCCCTGATAGCGCACCGCGATCAGCCCCAGCAAAATCGCCAACGGCACCGCGATCACCGCAGCACAGGTCGCAAGGAACAGCGTGTTGCCAAGGCGCTTGCTCATGGCTGTGGCGATATCTTGGCCATTGGTCAGGGCCTTGCCCAGATCGCCTTGCAAGATGCCGCCCAGCCAGTTGAAATAACGCACGAGTGCGGGCTCATTCAGCCCCAGTTCAGCGCGCAAATTGGCAAGCGATTGCGGGGTTGCCGATTGGCCCAGAATGCTTTGGGCCACATCGCCGGGTAAAATCTGAGTGCCGACAAAGATCAGCACCGAAGCTGCGAGCAGCAGCAGGAGGCCCAGCGCTAAGCGCTGGGCGACCAATATTATTACCGGGTGCATGATCCGATCACGCGAACCAAGTTTTTGCCGAAGCAAAGCCGCCCATCATCTCATAGTTGGGGTTATTTTCCCAACCCATGATGTTGTCGCCAATGGCATCAATGAAATCGTTGAACATCGGGCAGATCACGCCACCCTCTTCATTCACGATCTTGTTGATCTGGGCATACAGCCCCTTGCGTTTGGCCGGATCGGTTTCGCCGCGCGCCGAAAGGATCAGTGCGTCGACATCCTGGCGGAAGAACTTGGTGTCATTCCAATCGGCAGTCGAAAGATAGGCAGTGGACCACATCTGATCTTGCACAGGGCGCCCGCCCCAGTAGGAGGCGCAGAAGGGCTGCACGTTCCACACATCCGACCAATAGCCATCATCCGGCACGCGCTTGATGGTCAACGGAATGCCCGCAGCCTCAGCCGATTGCTGGAATAGCGCAGCCGCATCAACAGCGCCCGGAAACGCCGTATCGGCCACGATCAACTCAATGGGGGAGCCATCATGCCCGGATTTGGCATAATGTTCCTTGGCCTTTTCAATGTCATAGGCACGCTGCGGCAGGGTTTCATCAAACATCGGATAGGCCGCGTTGATCGGGCTGTCGTTGCCCACACCACCATAGCCATCAAGGATCTTGTCCACCATTTCCTGACGGTTAATCGCATACTTCAACGCCAGACGCAGGTCGTTATTGTCAAACGGGGCCTTGTCGCAATGCATGATGAACACGTAATGCCCGCGGCCAGATACGTTTTTCACATGCGCCTCTGGCGAACGGTCCAGCAGCTTGGCAACCTTCGGATCAATCCGGTTGATCATATGCACCTGGCCCGACTGCAACGCTGATGAGCGCGCGGTCGCGTCATTGATGACAATGATTTCCACGCCGTCGTAATAGCCGCGCTCCGGGTCCCAGTCGTTAGGGTTCCGTTCAAACGCATAGCGCACGCCCGGCTCTGCCGAGATCAACTTATAGGTGCCAGTGCCAATCGCAGCGTTCGGATCGTCAAAGCCGCCGTTGGGCTGGATCGTCAGGTGATAGTCCGACAGCAGGAACGGCAAGTCAGCGTTGCCCGTGCCCAGCGTCATTACCACGGCATTGCCTTCGACCTTAATGTCGGCGATGCCCTTCATGATGCCCAAAGCACCGGATTTGGAGTTTTCATCCGAGTGGCGGCGGAAAGTCTGCGCCACGTCTTCGGCGGTCATATCGGTGCCATCGTGGAACTTTACACCCTGACGGATGTTGAAGGTCCAGACTGTGCCATCCGCATTGGTGGAATAGGATTCCGCAATGCGCGGCTCAATCTGGCCATCCGGGGTCACGTTGACCACGGTGTCGCCCCATTGGCGGTTGACCGAGAACGGAACCGGGCTGTCGGAGGTGCCGGGGTCCAGCGCGTCGGTGGTCTCACCGCCACCCATGCCGAGTTTCAGAACGCCGCCTTTTTTCGGAATTTCGCCCGCTGCAAAAGCCGGCGCACCCATGGTTGCCAATGCGCCCACAGCCGCTGCACCGCCCATGAAGCCACGGCGATTCATCCGCAGCGCGTCAATATGATCAATAAGCCTTGCCAGATCGTCTTTCATTCGTTTCTCCCTTGGTCAGCATCAGCTGTTTTTTTGTTGTCTCCTGAGTCAATGAAGCCGCATAAATTCCATCCGGCAACCAATTCCTTCATTATGAAAGCAAAATAATCCGCTTGCCACGTCAACAGTCAGACGAATCGTCCCCATGCTCGGCCCAGCTTTGCCCTTTCAAATAAACCGGCGGGGCACCGATTCTGCAAAATGGCGCTCGAAAACCAGAGAATTACCCTCCCAGGCGCGCAGGTGCGCCCGAAACACCAGCTGATTCCCCTCGCCCCACATTTCCGCCCGCGCCTGTGTGCGCACGGCCCAGTCATCGCGCGCAAGGCGCTGCTCCCAGTCACAGCAGGCATAGGCGAGGAAGGGGTCTTTCGGGTCCACCTCAAAGCGTTCAACCATATCTTCTTCGGTGATCAGCCCGTGGTCCAGGTTTTCCACCCGGCCCGAATGGTCCTCCACCACCAAAGCGCGCTTGCCGCTGATCAGATCCGTCTCCACCCGGCGGATGGCGCGGTGGGGACTGTGGCGGTGATGGTTCCATTCCTTGGCCGCGCGCGGGGGCGGCGGAGTCCATTCGCTGGCAGCCCCCCCCTCATGGCAGGGCAAGATCAGCGCGCCTTGCGTCAGCGTCAGGGTCGCGGGTTCCGGGCTGGGCCAAAGAAAGGGCCAATAGGTGGTGGAAAGCGCCAACCGCAAGCGATGCCCTGCGGCCAGCCGATAGGCGCATTCGTCCAGAACCAGCTCCACCTCCAGCGCATCTCCGGGTGTCAGTCGGCTTGGTTTCTCCCGGCTTTTGCTGTGGCACAGGTTCAGCATCCCGTGCGCTATACGCACTGAGGTGCCATCCGGGGCCACATCGCACAGGCGCGCCACAATGAAGGCCAGCGGCTTGTCACTGTGCAAAGTCATGCGCAGCCGCGCCGCCCCCAGTAACGACAAAGGAGCCTCCAGCACCGCGCCCTCAAAGCAGACCGAGGCCGCATCATCGCCTGCCTGATCCCCCGGCATTTCGGCATTCATTCCCATGGGAAAGAACTCTCCCGCCGCAAACCCCAGATCAGGCGGAGTGCAAATGGCTTGCGCCAAGGCCCCGCCTTCCCCACCCAGCGCGCCACCCGGTGACAGCGCCAAACCCGCATCGCGCACCCGCGCCGAGGGTAAGCCCGCCTCCGCCACCCAGCGCCCCGCCCGCGCCGAGGGGCTGGCATCTGGAGCTTCGCTGTCGATCATCCAGACGCGGTACGCCGCGTCATCCTCCGCGCCATTTTCCACGCCCTTGAGCCAGCGATCCCACCAGCGCAACGCCACATCCAGAAAACCGATGGCCGGGCCGGGAACCGCCTGATGCGGGTATTGATGCACCCAAGGCCCCACAATGGCCTTGGCCCCCGCCACATTGCGCAGCAGATGGGCCGAGGTGTTCATGTAATTATCCGCCCAGCCAGAAAAGCTTAGCACCGGCACCTGAATACGGGCGTAATCCTCACAGATCGAGCCATGTTTCCAATAGGCGTCGCGCGCCTGATGGCTGGCCCAGCGCGGGGCAAGGAACGGCTCTGCCTCCAGCCGCGCGAGCCAGTCTTGCCGCCAATCGGGGCGTAACAAAGGGTCCGCCGGGCGCGAGGAATAGGACAGCATCACCGCCCCCCAACCCAGATTTTCACCCAGCAAACAGCCGCCCTTGAAATGGATGTCATCGGCAAAACGGTCGGTGGTCGAACAGACCGAAACCACCGCCTTCAACGCAGGCGGCTGCAAAAAGGCGGTCTGTAAACAGTTGAACCCGCCCCAGCTTTTGCCCATCATCCCCACCGCACCAGAACACCAATCCTGCGCAGCCAGCCATGCGATCACATCGCAGGCGTCTTGCAATTCCTGGGCTGTATATTCATCAACAGTAATCCCGTCAATCTCTGCAATCAGATCT
>CALEMZ010000261.1 GCA_937910975.1 uncultured Pseudorhodobacter sp.
TATCAGATTGCGGGTAAAGGTTGAACATTGTCGCAAAGGTCGACCGCTTGTTCAGGGTGCCGTGCAGCACGTTTGATACGACATCCATGCGGGGGACGAGGTTGAACTGCTGGAAAATCATGGCGCATCGTGATTGCCAATTGCGCCGCGCAGCTCCCCGCATCCCAGTGATCTCTTCACCCTCAAAGGTAATCGTGCCCTCAGAGGCATCGCTCAGACAATTGACCATCCGCAAAAGCGTTGACTTACCCGCGCCAGAACGGCCAATGATCCCAATCATTGACGGTTTTTCCACCAAGATGTTTGCAGCACCTACAGCCGTTTTATCCCCGAACCGCTTGGTCAGCTTATCAATCTTCAGCATATCGCCCCCTTGTTTGATGAGGGCGTAACCGGCGGAAACTACGGTTTGATGACGGTTTTGAGTCAGTTTCGTTACATAAAAGTAAAAGAAACATGACGCTCTCAGAACGCTAAAGGCGCAAGCTTTTGCAATGATTGATACATATTGCCTTGGCGCCACAGTTATCCACAAGGCTTCATAAAAATGTTACATTTTTAAAATCAGGCGATTAGGATTCTCTTATGGTTCTTCGTTATGCGCTAACTCTGTCTATCTGCTTCTCGATTCCTGCACTTGCGGAAGCGCAAATGACTGATGTTAGTTGTGATGACAGCACGCGCATGGTGCATATGCTGACGAATGCTCTGGGCGCAGAGCGTCAGGGGAGGGGCCTGCGGGACCCTGAAACTCTGCTTGAAATCTGGGTCACCCAAAGAAATGGTGACTGGATCATTGTACAGAACTACACAAACGGAACATCGTGCATTGTCGCCATGGGCGAACATTGGGAAGACGAAATTCCCGGACCAGCCTAACTGCAGGCTTCCTCAAGCCGATCCGTCGCTGGGGCAGGTCTTGGTGACAAAGCTTCTATACGCGCATAGGCATCGGCGGTTAGTGTGATATTGTTCGCCTTTAAAGAAGGCACAAGCTGCTGAACGTTTCGTGCGCTGATGATCGGCGCGGTTACTGCAGGATGGTGCGCTGCCCATGCCACGGCTAGTGTTGCCGGATCCATGTCCATCTCATCGGCCAATTGAGCAAGCGTTGCTGCTACACCATGCATCCAGCCCTGCCCATACCTTGCGGCATATCGCAAATCAGAGGCCAGCCTTCCCACGCCACCATTCATGTATTTGCCGGTTAAGAGTCCGCTGCCGACCGGCGAGTAAGGGGCTACGTTGATATTTTCGGAAATCGCCATTGGAAATAGCTCCACTTCGGCCTGTCGCTTAACCAATGAATACATCGGCTGAAGGATGTCGATGCGCACATCTACTGGGCATACATGAAACCCTGCTCTCACAGATGGAGAACGGGCGGCGCATGCCAACGGTCAAGGAAATATGCTCGCTGTCGATGATCTACGGGCGTAGCTTTGAAAGCCTGTTCAGCGGAGTTTTCCAGGATGTGCGCAGTGACCTCAAAGAGCGGCTGATCACGATTCCAAAAGCACCCAAAGCGTGGATCGGGTCGTTAAACCGGCAAAACACCATCGACCGGCTCGCACAAGATTTAGTAAATAGTGGCGGCAATCAATATGGCCTCTAATACCCCCGCCGTATTGTCGATTGCGGCGCGTTCTGGGCGAATTGCTTATGTGTTCTTTGATGGATCAGAACTGAAAGCCTGGTCGACGTCGCGAAAAGGCAGCAAGAACGCGCGGGCGGCTTCCGCTGATATGCGCTTCTAGTGTGTCAATGTAGGTCAGGTTGAAAGCGAAAGCGAAATGACAATTATGCATTTGGCCGTTTATGATGACTTGTGTTGTTCAATCAATATTTAGATGTGTCTCACAGTTAATAAGGATAGCTGCGTAACGCTAACTTTTGTTCTCAGAGAGACAAAATGGAGACAAGTGAAATGCCTTATCGTTCCTAAGTCATTGAAAGTAATGGTACCAGCGCCCCGATTTGAACGGGGGGCCTCTTGA
>CALEMZ010000262.1 GCA_937910975.1 uncultured Pseudorhodobacter sp.
GATTTGCCGTGCAGTTGCGGCAAGAACAAGATGCAGGCGTTCAGCGCTTTAGGTCCTGCCGCATCGCTGACCATAACTGTACAGGCCCCGCAATCACCCTCATTGCAGCCTTCCTTGGTGCCGTTGAGCCCTCGGGTTTCGCGCAGCCAGTCAAGCAGGGTCTGCGTCGGTTGCACGTCCGAAAGGCAAACCGGCGCTCCGTTCAGGTGAAACGCGATATCCGTCATGTAATAATCCGCCGCGGTCTCTGCATCCAAGGCCGTTGCGTGCCCGCCCGATGCGGCGTAAAGCGGGCCACGCGCCCTTGTCTTGAGGCCTTATCAAGCCCGTGCGATCTGTCAAATGCAAACTAATTTTCATTTGAAGATGGTATAAGTGCTTTCGTCTTTGTTTGATAATGGGGCAGATTTCCCCGTGACGGTGCCACGTTTGATGCTTTGGAAAGAAAACGCGCGCCATAGCGCCGCGCATCTTTCCCCGGCCACCCGGCCAGTCTAACCTGCCAGCATGACAGCACCCCGATTCATCCATCTGCGCACCCATACCGAATATTCCCTTCTTGAAGGGGCGGTTCCGCTGAAAAAGCTGATCAAAATCTGCGCCGAGCAAAAAATGCCCGCAGTGGCCGTGACCGATAGCAACAACATGTTTGGCGCGCTGGAGTTTTCGACGCTGGCCGCAGACGCCGGGTTGCAACCCATTATCGGTTGCCAGATCAGCCTGTCCTATGATCCGGTCCAGCCGGGTGAAAAGCCGCGCGCCCCCGCGCCGATTGTTTTGCTTGCGCAAAACAAGGCGGGTTACATGAACCTGATGAAGCTCAATACCTGCCTTTATGTGGGCACGGGCGGGCAATTGCCCCAAGTCAGCCTTGAGCAGTTGGCGGCCCATGCCGAGGGGTTGATTTGCCTCACGGGCGGGGCGGAAGGGCCGGTCGGCAAGTTGCTGCAAACCGCGCAAATGCCCAAGGCGCGCGCGCTGATGGCGCGGCTTGCTGCGATGTACCCGGCCCGGCTTTATGTCGAGTTGCAGCGCCACCCTGGCGCGGGCGGGCAACTGACCGAAGGTGAACGCGGCAGTGAGCGTGGCTTTATCGAGATGGCCTATGAGATGGGCCTGCCGCTGGTTGCCACCAATGACGTCTATTTTCCGAAAGCCAAGATGTATGAGGCCCATGACGCGCTGATCTGCATCGCCGAGGGAGCCTATGTTGACCAGCAACAACCGCGCCGTCGCCTGACACCGCAGCATTATTTCAAGACCGAGGCCGAGATGGCCACGCTGTTTGCCGACCTGCCGGAGGCGCTTGAAAACACCGTGGAAATCGCCCGGCGCTGTGCGTTCAAAGTGCCAAAACACGCGCCCATTTTGCCAAAGTTCGCGGATGATGAGGTGAATGAGCTGCGCCGTGAGGCCCATGCCGGGCTGGAGGCGCGTCTGGCTGTAATCCCGCATGCTGTCAGCGTGGAGGCTTATAAGGCACGGCTGGATTTTGAGCTTGATGTCATCATCGGCATGAAGTTCCCCGGCTACTTCCTGATCGTGGCCGATTTCATCAAATGGGCCAAGGAGCAGGGCATTCCCGTGGGGCCGGGCCGAGGCTCTGGTGCGGGGTCACTGGTGGCCTATGCGCTGACGATCACCGACCTTGATCCGCTGCGTTATTCGCTGCTGTTCGAACGCTTCTTGAACCCAGAACGCGTATCCATGCCCGACTTTGATATCGACTTCTGCATGGATCGGCGTGAGGAAGTTATTCAATACGTTCAGAAAAAATACGGGCGCGACAGGGTGGGCCAGATCATCACCTTTGGGGCACTTTTGTCCAAGGCCGCCGTGCGCGATGTGGGCCGGGTTTTGCAAATGTCTTATGGGCAGGTGGACCGGTTGTCCAAGATGATCCCGGTGGAGGGGGTCAAACCCGTTTCCATCACCAAGGCGCTGGCAGATGAGCCGCGCCTGCGCGAAGCGGCGAAAGAAGAGGTCGTGGCGCGCTTGCTGGATTATGGCCAGCAGATCGAGGGGCTTTTGCGCAACGCCTCCACCCATGCTGCCGGCGTGGTGATCGCGGACCGCCCGCTGGATGAGCTGGTGCCGCTGTATCAAGACCCGAAATCCGATATGCCCGCCACCCAGTTCAACATGAAGTGGGTGGAGGCGGCGGGGCTGGTGAAGTTTGACTTTCTGGGCCTGAAAACCCTGACGGTCATCCAATCTGCGCTGGACCTGTTGCGGCAGCGCGGCGTGGATCTGGATATCTCTATGATCCCGCTGGATGATGAGAAGACCTATCAACTCTATGCCGCCGCCAAAACCGTGGCGGTGTTTCAGGTGGAATCCAGCGGCATGATGGATGCGCTGCGGCGCATGAAACCAACCTGCATCGAAGATATCGTGGCGCTTGTGGCGCTGTATCGCCCCGGCCCGATGGAGAACATCCCGGTTTACTGCGAGGTAAAAAACGGGCTGCGGGAAATTGAATCGGTGCATCCCACCATCGACCACCTGCTTGCTGAAACCCAAGGCATCATCGTTTACCAAGAGCAGGTTATGCAGATCGCGCAGGTTATGGGCGGCTATTCGTTGGGGGGCGCTGACCTGCTTCGCCGCGCCATGGGTAAAAAGATCGCCGAAGAGATGGCGAAAGAACGCCCGAAATTCATCGAAGGTGCCAAGAACACCCATGGCGTGGATGCCAAGAAAGCGGGCGAAGTCTTTGACCTGCTGGAAAAATTCGCCAATTATGGCTTCAACAAATCCCACGCCGCCGCCTATGCGGTGGTCAGCTATCAAACCGGCTATCTGAAGGCGAATTACCCGGTCGAATTCATGGCTGGCGTGATGAATTGCGATATCCATCTGACCGATAAGCTCGCGGTCTACAAACGCGAGGTCGACAAGCTTGGCATCAAAACCATCGCGCCTTGCGTGAACGCCTCTCTGGCCACCTTTACCGTGCGCGAGGGCGCTGTGGTCTATGCGCTGGGCGCGCTGAAAAACGTCGGCGGCGAGGCGATGAAACTGATCGTGGAGGCGCGCCGCGTAGAGGGGGGCGAAAAACCCTTCGCCACCCTGTTTGATTTCGCCCGCCGGGTGGACCTGAAGCGCGTGGGCAAGCGCCCCTTGGAAATGCTCGCCCGCGCCGGCGCCTTTGACCGGATTGATCCCAACCGCGCGCGGGTGTTTGAGGCGCTTGACGCGCTCTCTGCCTATTCCGCCGCGATCCATGAGGCGAAAACCTCCAATCAGGTCAGCCTGTTTGGCGAGGCGGGCGAGGATGTGCCCGAACCGCGCCTTGGTTCACGCGATGATTGGCTGCCTGTCGAGCGGCTGACCGAGGAGCATAAGGCCATCGGCTTTTACCTTTCGGGCCACCCGCTGGATGATTATATGGTCCCGCTCAAGCGCAAAGGGGTTTCCACCCTGACCGAGATCACCGCCAAGGCCCAAGGCGGCGCGATCGTGGCCAAGATCGCAGGCTCGGTCTCATCAAAACAAGAGCGTAAATCGGCACGCGGTAACCGTTTTGCTTTCATTCAACTCTCTGATCCGACGGGGCTTTATGAAGTCACTGTGTTTTCCGACACGCTGGAGGCCGCGCGCGATTTGCTGGAGCCGGGGATGAATGTGGTCCTTACGGTCGAGGCCACGCTGGAGGGTGAGACGCTCAAACTTCTCGCCCGCGCCGCCCAACCAATTGACAGTGTGGCCGCCGAGGCAGGCGGCTCTGCGTTTCGTATTCATATTGATAAGGCCGAGGCCGTGGCCTCCGTCGCGGCCCTTCTGGCGCGTGTAGCCAAGGACGGCGGGCGCAACCGCGCCGCAGTCACCATCTGCGTTCCCGATCAGGCCACCGGGCAAGAGATTGATCTCGAACTCCCACAGGAGTATCCCGTCACCCCGCAGGTCAAAGGTGCGCTGAAAGCCATGAGCGGCGTCGTGATGGTCGAAGAACTCTGACAGCGCCAACATCCGTGCCGGGGCGCAAGGCATTAATTCCGTGGCACACGCCCCACGAAAAACCGCGCGATGCTGATGGCCAATACAATGCGGATCACATGATGTAGGGCCACAAAAACCACACTGACATGCAGGCTCAGCGCGATCAGGCTCATTTCCGTAATGCCCCCCGGCGCGAAAGCCAGGAACACGGCCGCGATCGGCAGGCCCACCATCAGATGCAACAATTCGGCAAAGCCAAAGGCCAGCAGCAGTGATGCCCCGGTGGACAAGACAGCCAAGCCAAAACCACGCCGCAACGTTGCCGCTGCCATGCCTGCAAACCGCGCGCCAAGCCCGGTGCCAACCACCACCTGTGTCATGGAAATCGCCCAGCCCGGCGGCACGGCATCTGTGATCCCGGCGAGATGGAGCAGCGCCGACGCCGCCAGCGGCCCTGTCATAATTGCTGCCGGAAAGCGCAGCGCGCGGCCAAGGAAATAGCCCCCCACCGCAGCAATGGTCAGCACCAGAATATCCCATGCCTCCAGAGGGTTATCCGCCCCCGTCATCGCGACCCCGGCAGAGGACCCCACCGTATGCCCCGTAAGCGCCAAAAACATCAGCGGCACCGAAACGATGGTCAGGATCAACCGCAGAAACTGAATGAGCGCCAGCAGCGCTACATCCGCGCCCGCTTCCTCGCCCATCACAACACTTTCGATCAGCCCTCCCGGCACAGCGCCGAAATAGGCCGTCATTGGCGTCAGCCCGCCTGCGCGATAGATGCGGTAGCTGGTGAAATGG
>CALEMZ010000263.1 GCA_937910975.1 uncultured Pseudorhodobacter sp.
ACAGCAATGACGACAGCAACGACGACAGCGATGACGACAGCAACGACGACAGCAATGACGACAGCAACGACGACAGCGATGACGACAGCAACGACGACAGCAACGACGACAGCAATGACGACAGCAACGACGACTGATGTAACCGGTCCGGGCATGGCATCTTGCCAGCCCGGACCAAAACCCCAATACTGCACGCAAGTCTGTAGCAGACGAAAGCAGGGCTGAATGATGAACCGCCGCTATTTTTTGCAAACCGTCTTTCCTACCCTTCTGGTGGCAAGCGGCTTTGTCACGCCCGCCCTTGCCGAAACGCTTCAGGGTAAAGTGGTCAAGGCGCTGGAGCGCCAAGGCTATAGCGAATTTAAAGTAAGTCGTACTTTTCTGGGCCGCTTGCGTGTTACCGCGCATAAGGGCGAGCAGCGCCGTGAAATCATCCTGAACAGCAAAACCGGCGAGGTGCTGCGCGATGTCATCTTCAAGCGTGGCGGTTCCGGCTCGGTTTTTGACGACGACGAGGGGGAGGGCAAAAGTGGCTCGGGCAAGTTGGGCGGCGACGGCAACGATGATAGCGGTGACGACGGCAACGATGATAGCAGCGACGACAGTAGCGACGATAGCAGCGATGACAGTAGCGACGATAGCAGCGATGACAGTAGCGACGACAGCAGCGATGACAGTAGCGATTATGATTGAGTCGCCGAAGGCCTATACATGAGTCGTCGCAGCGTTATTGCTGCCATTTTGGCCGTCCAATTTCTCTGCGCGGTGTTTTTTGTTTCCGACATCCTGTCCTCGGTACTGGGGTTGCGCAGCCAGCCAATCAACTGGCAGGTACGCGAGTTCATTGAGATCGGTGCCGCAGTTGGGTTGATCCTTGGGCTGGTTCTGGGGGCGTTGGCCCTGCGCCGTGTCACGCACGAACGCAACTTTGCCACCGAAGGGCTGCGCCGTGCCTCGGGGCAGTTTATGGACCTGCTGGACGAACGCTTTGCTGAATGGGGCCTGACTCCGGCGGAAAAGGACGTTGCCCTTTTCGCCATCAAAGGCATGTCACTTGCCGAAATTTCCGCACTGCGCGCCACGTCGGAAGGCACTGTGAAGGCACAGAGCAACGCGATTTACCGCAAGGCCGGGGTTACCGGGCGCCCGCAACTCCTGAGCCTGTTTATCGAAGATCTGATGCGCGACGATGTGATCCGCGCACCCATTCCAACCACGCCGGAGGCGCAGTTGGAAGACCTTGCCAATTCAGGTTAGGCGCGGCACCGTACCAAAAGGCGTCAGCCCTTCGACCACACCCATGCGCAACCCTCGACCAATGCGATGTGCCAACGCCGACCATGCCTGCGCCAGATCTTCGGGCAGGGTTTCGGTCAGGGTTTCATCAAACAATGCCAGCCAATCATCAAACATGCCGGGCCGCACATTACCTGCTGCGCGATGCACCGCCATCGGGTTGCCGTCATAGCAACGCTCAAACAAGATCGCGTTGCGCCAGAAGCGCGCGATCTTTGCCTCATGAGGGGGCCAGTCGTGGATATGGGTGGCAAACACCGCCCCCAGCTTCGGATGCAGGCGCACGCGCGCGTAAAAGCTGGCGACCACTTGGTCGATCTGTGCGGGTGTCACGGGAAAACGGGGCGGAATGCTCATGTGTTATGGCTACGCTTGGGCGCGGGCGGCCACAAGCGTCGCGCTGTCGCAGCGGCTCATTCCAGGGCGTAACGTTGCAACACCTCCAGAGGTACCACGTCCAGTGTGCGCTGATGTGTGGCTGCAAGGTTTACTTTCGGTGCCGCTCTTTCATCATGCGCCTGTAAGAAGCGACTTGCGCAAAGGCACCAGCGATCTCCCGGCTTTAGCCCTGCAAAGCCAAACTCTGGCCGCGGCGTGGAAAGGTCGTTGCCCAGATATTTCGACATCGCCAGAAACTCTGCCGTCAGCACCACGCAAACCGTGTGCAACCCACGATCCTCCGGCCCGGTATCGCAGCAGCCATTGCGGAAAAACCCGGTCATCGGCGCGGAGGAGCAGCCTTCCAGCGCGCCGCCCAGAACGTTGATCGAAGCCTCTTTCATCGGATATCCCTTTCCTGTGCCTAAAACGCCGCCGCAATGGCGCGGAATATGACGGTATTGTTTGCATCCTCGCCCAGCCGATGGTCTTCGGCCTCCAGGTCCAAGATTTTGGCAAAATGACGCATAGCTTCCCCCAACGAACCAGAACCGGAAGGGGACCACAGCCCCGCCCGCCGCGCAAGTCTGCTGCAATGGCCGGAGGTGATGTCAATCCGCCTCACAGCGCGGGGGCCTGCCAATTCACCCAGCGGCCATGAAAATCCGCGCGCCCCAGCGGGATAACCTGCCCGCCCGGCCACAATCGCAGCGTTAGGGCCGCACCCGGCTCCGCCCCGTCGCTTTCCATCGCCAGATGCGCCAAGGGCGCGTGATCGGTGGCCGCAGCACCCGCCGCTTGCAGCAACGCCTCGCCCCGCGCCTGCGTGGCTTTGGGGAAATATTGCCAGACGACCGTGTGATAGACCAGATGCTGCCGCCCCGGCATTGGCGCGCCCAGTCGCTCCGCCAGCCAATCCACCGCGTCGCCCGCCTCCACCAGGATGTCATGCTGCGCGCCCAGATCAATCGCCTCTTGCGTCAGCGCCATGCGATGCGGCTGGTCGGCCCAGAGGTATGAGCGGATGCGCAGGCTGTCACCGATCACGTCCAGCGGGTTGAGGTCTACCGCGCGCCGTTCCGCCACCACCGGGCGGGTGCGGGGCGGCGGTGGCCCGCGCCACTCGGGCGCAAGGCGCAACGGGCTTTGCGGGTCGCCAAAGGTGCCGCCAATCTCCAGCGCATAGCGATCCCAGTTCAGGTTCAGCCCCGCGCTCGCCCCCAGTTCAGAAAGCGCCATGGGCAAACCGAACCGCGCAGCCAGCCAATGCCCCGCCGCGATCAACACCGCCGAACGCCGGACCTCATTGGTCTGCGGGGCGGAGTTGAGCCATTCCATCAGTACATGCGGACGGGCTGCAATCGCATCCAAAAGCGTTTTGGCAGCCTTGGCATCGCTGAACTGTTCGGGGTTTTCATAAAGGTTTTGCAGCACCGCGCTTTGCCCCATGAGCACCAGCGCATGCAGCCCGGCTGCCAGCCGCAAAGCCAGCGCATCGGCCCGGCCTGATGGGTCCCCCGGCCAGTCCAGAACCCGGTCGGCCACCGGATTTCCGGGGGCCAGGTGATCAGCCAACAGCCGCAACACCCGCGCGGTGAAGGGCGAGCCGAGTGCCGCGCAGCTGTCGGCCTGCGAGTGGAAGCTGGCGCGAACGGCCTCGCTCATCGGAACCGATCAGCCAGCTTTTGCAACAAGGAGCGGGCGTCGGGCGCTGGTTCTGGCGCGGGCTGCGGAGCTGGCTCGGTCTTGGCGGTACTTGGGGACGGCGGCAACTTGCGTGCCTTTGCCAGAGGTTGCACCCCGGTTGACGCGCGTGGCGGCGCAACGCGCAGGGCCACGGCATTGGAAAACTTTGCGCCATCGCCCGCCACCAGATAGGGCGCGCCATCCGACAACCCGCGCAGCAGATCGTCCAGCCATGCCTGATCGGCCTTGGCGAAATCATGCAGCACATAAGCGGCCACCGCATCTTTATGTCCCGGATGCCCGATCCCCAGTCGCACCCGTCCATAAGCCTCACCGATATGGGCGTGGATGGAGCGCAGCCCATTATGCCCTGCATGGCCGCCCCCCTGTTTCAGCCGCATCTTGCCGGGAGCAAGGTCCAACTCGTCATGAAACACCATCACCTGCGCGAGGGAGATTTTGTGGAAGGCCATCGCGGCCTGCACCGCCTCACCCGAGAGGTTCATGAAGGTTTCGGGTTTAAGCAACAAAACCCGCACACCGCCAAGCCGCCCCTCGGACACAAGGCCCTTGAACCCGCGCTTCCACGGGCCAAAGCCATGATCTGCCGCGATCCGTTCCACCGCCATGAAACCGATGTTGTGCCGGTTGCCCGCATACTTCGCTCCGGGATTGCCCAAGCCCACAAACAGCCACATATCGTACCCTTTTTTCCTGCCGAAGCGTCTTTTATCAGGTGTCGTGCCAAAACCCAAACCCCCAAACGCAAAACGCGGGGAACGATGCCCCCGCGTTTTACAATTCCCTTGAGGCGAGAGAGGATTACTCCTCTTCAGCCTCATCGGCTTCTTCATTATCCGAAGAGCGGAGGCCCGACGGAGCCGAGATGTTGGCGATCACGAAATTCCGTGCAACGGTCGGCTTGGCACCCGAGGGCAGAACAATATCGTTGATGTGGATGACATCGCCGATTTTCTTGCCGGTCAGGTCCACGGTGATGTGGTCCGGGATATCGCCAGCGGTGACTTTCAGTTCCACTTCCTGACGCACAACAACCAACGTACCACCGCGCTTGAGGCCTGGGGCTGCTTCGTGGTTTTCGAAAGTGACGTGGATGAACAGATTGATCAGGCTGGTGCGACGCAGGCGCATCAGGTCAAGGTGCAAAGGCGTGTCTTTGACAACATCGCGCTGCACACCGCGGCAGATTACACGAACATCTTCCTGCCCTTCAACTTTCAGATTGAACAGGGTCGAAAGGAAGCGGCCTGCCTTCAGGTGCTTGACCAAGTAGTTATACTTGAAGTTTAGCGGCTGCGGATCAAGGCCACCACCATAAACGATACCGGGTACCAAGGTGTCACGACGAGCTTGGCGGGCGGCCCCCTTGCCTGTCCCCGCACGTACCTCGGCTACAAGATCTGGGATCTCTTTTGCCATTGTAATTCTCCATATGTTAAGTCCGCCGCCCTCCAAGGGTGTGCGACGCGACCGGGGGGCTATAGCGGGGAATCACCGCAGGGGAAAGGCAAAAAATGGGCCTTTGGCGGGTTTGCCGGGCCTTGTGCGTCCGTTGCGCCCGGTCTAGGCCAAATTCTGCATTGCAAGGAGCCAGCTTTGATGCCGCTCAGTACCCTCTCGATAGCGCGCGCGCCGCTTTGCGCCTTTGTGGTTATGGGCATGATGTGGGGCAGTTTTGCCGCCGTGCTGCCAGACCTCAAGACGATGCTGGGCGTGGATGAGGCGCAGCTGGGCCTGCTGTTGTTCCTGACTCCGGTGTCGGCGGTGCTCATGATGCTCATGGCCCCTGGCTTGGGCGCAGCACTGGGCCGCTTTGCGCTGCCACTCGCCACCCTGCTGATGGCGGCCAGCTTTGCGCTGCCGGGGCAAACCGCCTCACTCTTGCTGTTCCCGCTGGCGATGATGGCTTGCGGGGCGGCGACAGGGCTGACGGATGTGCTGATGAACGCGCGGGTTGCCACGCTGGAAAACACCCATGCACGGCCTTTGATGAACCTGTGCTATGCGTTTTATTCGCTGGGCTATGCAGTCGCCGCGCTGACCACCGGGGCGCTGCGCGACGTTGGCACGGCACCGGGGGTGGTGATGGCCAGCGTCTCGGCGGCGGCCTTGGTGGTGGCGCTGTTCACATGGGATAGAAATGGCCGCATCGAAGGGCTTGCCCGCCCCAAGGGTAAGGCTGCTGCCGCGCTCGGTGCGTTGCCGTTGATCGGCGGCGCAATCGTGCTGGTGGCTTTCATGACGGAAAACGCTGCCGAAAGCTGGTCGGCGCTGCATATCGAGAAAACACTCGGTGGCAGCCCGGCACAGGGGGCGCTTGGCCCCGCTGCATTGGCGCTGACCATGGCCGCCGCGCGGCTGGGGGGGCAAGCACTGATCCGGCGGATCAGCCCACTTACCTTGATGAGTGGTGGTGCTGTGATTGCAAGCTTTGGCGCACTGATCGCTGCTTTTGCGACAGGGCCCGCGATGGCCTATGCGGGATTTATCATCATGGGCATCGGGGCCTCTGTCATCGCACCAACTGCCTTTTCCTTCGTTGGCCAAAACGCCCGGCCTGAGGCCCGCGCCCGTGCCGTCGCCCGTGCCACGCTTTTGGGCTACTTTGGGTTTTTCTTCGGCCCGCCGATTCTGGGCCTGATCGCGGGTAACTTTGGCCTACGCGCGGCCTTTGTGGCCACCGCCTGCGGCATCGCACTGGTGCTTATCCTTGCGCCACTAATGGTGCGCAAGTCGGGCCGGTAACGCGCCCTCGCGTTACTCGACCCAGTCGCCCTCAAACCCCTTGGGGATCAACAGGTTGTGCCGCCCAAGATCATCGATTCCGCGCTCACCACACAGGCCCATTGTGGTAATCAGCTCTTTCTGGATCACCTCCAGCGCCTTGGTCACCCCGGCCTCACCCATTGCGCCGAGGCCGTTCACAAAGGCCCGCCCGATATAGGTGCCCTTGGCCCCCAGCGACATCGCCTTGAGCACGTCTTGCCCCGAGCGGATACCGCCGTCCATATGCACCTCGATCTTGTCACCCACTGCGTCCACGATGCTCGACAAAGCCCGGATGGAGGAAAGCGCCCCATCCAACTGTCGCCCGCCATGGTTGGAAACCACAATCGCATCCGCCCCTACTGAAAGCGCGTTGCGGGCATCCTCGGCATCCATGATGCCTTTGAGGATAACCTTGCCGCCCCACATCTCTTTGAATTTCGCGATCCGCTTCCAATCGAGGCTTTCGTCAAAGGCCTCGGCGGTCCAGCTTGACAGGCTCGATGGGTCCGAGATCCCCTTGGCATGGCCCACGATATTGCCAAAGAACCGCCGCTTGGTCTGCAACATGCCCAAGCCCCACTGCACTTTGGTCATCATATCGGCAATCGAGGCCGGCGTCAGTTTTGGCGGTGCGGAAAGGCCATTCTTCAGGTCCTTGTGCCGCTGCCCCATAATCTGCAAATCCACCGTAATCACGATGGCCGAACAATTCGCTGCCCGCGCGCGCTCAAACAAGCGCCGCATGAAATCATCATCCTTCAGCGTGTAAACCTGAAACCAGAACGGCTTGGTGGTATGCGCGGCCACATCCTCGATCGAGCAGATGCTCATCGTTGACAGCGTGAAGGGCACACCGAACTTTTCCGCCGCCTTTGCCGCCAAAATCTCGCCGTCCGCGTGCTGCATCCCCGTTAGCCCGACAGGGGCAAGCCCCACCGGCATCGCCACCTTTTCGCCGATCATGATGCTTTCGGTGCTTCGCCCCGACATATCCACCGCAACCTTCTGGCGCAGCCGCAACTGCGCGAAATCCGAGGAGTTCTCACGGAAGGTTTGCTCGGTATAAGATCCGCTCTCGGCGTAATCGTAGAACATCTTCGGCGTGCGGCGTTTGTGCATACGCTTAAGGTCTTCGATACAGGTGATAACGGGCATTATGGCCTCCGTTGAATGCGGTAAGAAATCCTTACCAATATCCGTGCTGAAAAACAACTACCTTGAACGCCACGCGCAATGTCAAACCGTGTGCAAATACAGGTCGAAATCCACTTCCGAAACCGTCCGCGCCACCCGCCCATATTCCGCAGCCTTGATCGCCACAAAAGTCCGGTGCATATCCTCGCCCAATGCACGCTTCAGGAAAGAAGACCCGCGCGCCGCCTCGATCGCACCGCGCCAATCCACCGGCATCTCGCCGATCTCCGCCCCGTCATAACCGTTGCCCGTAGTTTCCGGCCCCGGATCCACCCGATGCGCCAAGCCCGTGCGGATCCCCGCCAACACGGTCGCCGCCACCAGATAGGGGTTCGCATCCACCCCCGCGGGTCGATGCTCGATCCGCCGTGCTTTGATGTCGCCCGCCGGAATGCGCAACGCAACCGAGCGGTTATTCACCCCCCATGACGGGGATACCGGCGCATAGGATTGCCCGACAAACCGCCGCCAGCTATTGGCGTGCGGCGCAAAAACCAGCATTGATTCCGCCATCGTTGCGCGCAGGCCGCCAAGGCTATGCAAAATGGTCTGCGACCACACACCTTCCACGGGTTCCACAAACACATTGCGCCCGGCCTTATCCAGCATCGACACATGGAAATGCATACCCGAGCCGGCATAGGCCTCCACGGGCTTGGCCATAAAGCAGGCCGTCACCCCATGGCTGCGGGCCTGCGCCCGTACGATCCGCTTAAGCCGCATCAGATCATCGGCGGCCTGCATGACATTCTCACGGTAATGCAAGGTCAGCTCATATTGCCCCGGCGCATATTCCGAAATCAGCGTCTCGGCCTTGATGCCCGCCAAAGCTGCCCCCGCATAAATGTCGGAAAACAAAGGCAGCATCCCATGCAAATGATTCACCGAATACACTTCGGTTTTTGAACTGGCTCGCCCATCCAACACATCGCGCGCAGGCTGGACCTTGCCATCCGCACCGCGTTCATTGGCCAATAAGAAAAACTCCAGCTCAAACGCCCCTGCGGGCCGCAAGCCTTCCAACGCCAATGCATCCACCTGCCGCTGCAATGCATGGCGCGGATCGGAGGTCATCGCAGCCCCCTCCAAATCATACATGCACATGAACACTTCGGCCCGCGCAGGCTTGGTGCCATGCAACGGCACCAATGTCCCCGGCACCGGCCAAGCACGCAAATCGCCATCGCCCTGATCCCAGATCAGGCCGGTTTCATGCACATCCTCGCCGCAAATGTCCAAGCCCAGAATTGAAATCGGCAAATGCCGCCCGCTTTTGTAAAACCCCAGCAACTCGTGCCGCCGAATGATTTTGCCGCGCCCGATGCCATTGGCGTCATGCAACACCAGATCAATCGCCTCAATCTCCGGATGCGCCGCCAAAAACGCCTCTGCTTCTTCTACCTGCGATCCCGAAGGGCTGAGCGAACCACTCATCTAGTCACGTCCTTACTATTGTGGGCATTGCCTGCCCGAGCTTCATCTTTGCAAAGGGGAGGAGGCGCGAAAGCCCCCCTTTCCCGCGACGTGCATCGCACGGCGCAACCCCAAGCCTTACTCAAACAACTCCGCCAAAATCTCTATAAACGCCCCGATCAATCGATCCACCTGGCGCTTTTTTGTGGCCGGGCTTACCAGCATCATATTGTGAAACGGCGCAATCAAGCAGCCCCGGTTCACGAGGCCGATATGCAGCGCGCGCTCCACCGCGCCCATATGCGCGGTCATCGCCTCGGTGCCATTCCTCAACGGCCCCGGCGCGCAAATAAACTCCACCCGCGCGCCCACGCGGACCACATGCCAAGGGGCGCAAACCCCAGTAATCGCCGCAGCTAGCCCTGCCTCCAGCCGTACGGCACGCTTTTCCATATGCGCGTAAGCCGCCCGCGTCATCACTTGCGCTAGATTCGCGCGCAGTGCGGCGAATTGCAGCGGATTGCCCGATAGCGTCGTACCCATGCCCGAATGTCCCGGCACCCGCCCCGCGTCATAACTTGCAAAACGCACAGCAATATCAGGGGCCAGCCCCCAAGCCGCACAAGCGACCCCGCCCGCCACAGCCTTGCCAATCACAAAAAGATCGGCGTGCAGGCCATTGCCCCGCGCCCAACCGCCCAACCCGCTCGAAACCGTGTGGGTTTCATCCAGAATCAGCAGCACGTTCGCCGCATCACAAGCCGTACGCACCGCCTCCCAATAGCCCGGTGCGGGTAGCACCATGGCGCAATTGGTCATCACCGGTTCGGCCAAAACTGCGGCCACGTCGCCCGCCGCAAACGCTGCCTGCAACGCGGCAAGATCATTGAATTCCGCCACAACCGCATGCTGGGCCGGGTCGGCCACTTGCCCCACCATGCCCGCCCGCGTCACCGTGCGCCCACCCTCCAGCGCAACCATCACATCCTCAACCGTGCCATGATAGGAACCGTTGAACACCAAAATCTTTGGCCGCCCCGTCACCGCCCGCGCCACCCGAATGGCGCAGCGATTGGCGTCCGAGGCTGTGGTGGCAATCTGCCAGCGAAAATCACCAAAACGTTTGGTCAGCAGCCGTCCGGCCTCCAGCGCATCAAGGCTGGGCAGCATATAGGTCAGCCCCCGGCTTGCCTGCTGCGCCACCGCTTTTGCCACGGGTTTGGGGGAGTGGCCAAATAGGCTGCCGGTATCGC
>CALEMZ010000264.1 GCA_937910975.1 uncultured Pseudorhodobacter sp.
TTCGCTGATCGCGCGGGCGCTGACGCCCACCTTCGACGACACGCTGCCCGCCATTACCCGCCGCTACCGGGTGTTTCTGTTCGAGACGCTGTTCACAGGATCCGGCAATGAGAGCATCCGCATCGAGCCCACGCTCTTCCGCGCAGGCTTTGGCAAGCTCAGCACTGCCTATCGCTATCTGCGCGAAAGCGCCGCCCCGGATGTCTTCGTGACCGCGGGCAGAACCGCCGATGTGCAAAGCGGCGGGCTCAAGGTCGTGCTGCCCGATGGCACGCTCGCTCTGCAATCAGCCACCTATACCGGCAGCTTTGCCGGATCGCCCGGTCGCGGGGTGCGGATATGAGTTTCGAGGCCCGCGACAACGTCATTCGCGTCACCGACACCAATGGCGATGTGGTCTTCGATACCGGCACGCCCATGCCGCATATTGCGGCTGTGCTGAACAGCACCGTGACCCACGCCTTTCCGGAAAGCGGCGATACATCCGTGGCTTTGGCCAGCGGCTTTGTCAGCGCCTTCATGTCCGGATGCCGGGATTTCCGCTGTAGTTTCGAATACGTCTGCAATGACGTCTACACCTGTGGTTTCGATTATGTGTGCGGCACAGAGTATGTCTGCGCGTACGACTTCTCCCTCGGTCGCAATGTCTGCGGCTACCAATATGTCTGCAACAATGTCTATTCCTGCGGCTATGAGGAGCGCTGCGGCTTCGAGAATGTCTGCGACTGGGTCGATGTCGAGGGCTATTACACCTCGAGCGGCAACCGGGTCTCGGCGCTGGAACACAGCCAGACCTATACGCTCGGCACGCTGCCTGCAGGGACGAACCCGGATTTCCTGCTGGTCCTGATGCGCGCGGGCCGCACCGTCGCGGGCAGCCAGAGCGATTTCGGGACCTTCGTCAGCGCCATTCCCAATGGCGAGATGATCGCCGCCAATGGATCGACCGTGCTGGAAAGCGCCTTCATCCCCGGCGGCGCCCCCTGGCTCAGCCGGATTGTCACCGTGTATCTGGAAGGGGATGCCGTGAAGGCCGAGTTCAAGCATTCCAACCGGCAATACACGAGCGCGCGGGCGACCAGCTATGCCGAGAGCTGTTTCGGGTTTCCCTCAGCCTGGGCGCCACCAGACAACACCAGTTCGACCTGGGAGATCACCTTCGAGGTCTATGTCGGGAAGTTCACCACATGACCAAAATCAAGCTCATCAGCCTCGCCCGCGACATGGTGGGCGATATTGCCACCATCCGCGCCGAGATCCTCGAGAATGCCGGGGCTTATTTCCGGGTCAAGGACACGATCGAGATCGAGATCGAAGGCGGGGCCCGCATGAATGATGCCCAGATCACCGCCATTATCGAGGAGACCTATCATGGCTGAGACGCCCCGTTATCTCTCATTGCCCTTCGCCAATAGCCCTGTGATTCAGGATGGTATCCATGTCGGCTTCACCGTGGGCGTGACGCTCACCCATGAGGGCCAGACCGTCACGGCAGCCGTCGATGTGATCTGCGGTGCAGACCAAGCCGCCGCGCTGACCACGGGACCGATCGAGGCCTATACCGCCTGGTCGCGCCGGGCGCTCATCGATCATGACCTCGTCGCCAAGGCCAATGCCGCGATGGATGCAAAGCTTACGTCACTGAGCGCAGGTTAACCCAAGCGCTTCAGTCGCCGCGCCCTCGTGCCGCACGTTTTTCGTTTCACCACCACCCCACTGGCCCGCCTCTGGCGGGTTTTTTGCTTTTGAAAGGAGCAATCCATGTCCTTCCAATTCTCCCCTGCCGCCCGCAACGCCGCGCTCGATGCCATCGAGACTGCCATTGGCACCGGCCCCAAACTGCAGATCCGCTCTGGCGCGCTGCCCGACAACACCGCCGTCGCCGATGCTGGCAATCTGCTCGTCGAGATCGCGCTGCCTTCCGACTGGCTCGAGACCGCCGCCGATGGCGTCAAGACCATCAAGGGCATCTGGACGGGCACCGGCACGGCCGCCGCAGGCGGCGGCACCAATGCAGGTCATTTCCGGATCAAAAACAATGCAGGCACCGTCACCCATGTCCAGGGCACGATCACCATCACCGGGGGTGGGGGCGACATGGAACTCGACAACCCCAATATCGCCCAGAACCAGTCGGTCACCGTCACCACCTTCACCCTCACCGCCGGGGGGGCGTAAGCCATGGTCAAGCTCGTCAACCGCGCCAAGGTGACGACACCCACCATTGGTACTGGCAATCTCACCCTGGGACCCGCGGTTGACGGGTTCCAGTCTTTCGCGGATGCCGGCGTCATCAACGGCGATGTCGTGCGCTATGTCATTGAGGACGGCGATGCCTGGGAGCTCGGCTCAGGCACCGTCACCAATCTGACGATGACCCGCAACCAGACGCAAAGCTCGGATAGCGGGGCCAAGATTGCCCTGAGCGGCGAGGCCGAGGTGTTTCTGACGGCAGCCGCCGAAGATATTGGCGGCCAGACTTTGGGCGCCATCGGCACCTATGCATTGCTCAATCGCTGGGGCGGCGGTGTCAAAGCCCCCAATTCCGCTCCGGGCGCGCTGGTGGCCGCAAGTGCGCTTTACTACGCCAACACTTTCACGGCCGTCTCGCAAGAGGGGCCGATCAGCAATCCGCGCCCCAGCGGCACCTGGCGCTGCATGGGCAATACCGGCGCCTGGTGGGTCGGCTCCTGGGGGTTCCGGGATGCGGCATCTGGCGATGCCATCGCCAATACAACGCTCTGGCTGAGGGTTGCATGATGCCCCACGAGACTCGCAACCCGCAATATACCGCCCAGGGCAGCATCGATTGCGAGATCCGCCACCCCACTCTGGGCTGGATCCCGTTCACAGCCGCGCCCGACGACCCCGAAGATCAGGGAAGGCAGATCTTTGCCGCTCTCAAGGATCAGGCTACGCCCTATCTGCCGCCCGCGCCGCCGACCGAAGACGAGCTGGCCGCGCAGGCGCGCGCCAGAGCCGAAGCTGCTCGCGCGCAAGCCTATGCAGCTGAGGCCGATCCGCTCTTCTTCAAAGCCCAACGAGGCGAGGTGGCGTTGCAGGACTGGACCGACAAAGTGGCCGAGATCCGTGCGCGCTACCCCTATCCGGAGTAAAGACGAATGCTGGGCTTTGCCCCTCTGGCCTCGGCGCCGCTAGCCTCAAACGCGACCAACGCGGCACTGCCCGCATTGACCGCCACGGCCACGGCGGCTTTTGCTGTGACCGGGGCGGCAGATGCCCACAGCCACACCGCAGCGCAGGCCTCCCCGGATATCACGTTCACAGGGGAAGGACAGAGCTCTGCCTTGGCCTCGGGCGCCGTTTCGGATGCGGGGGCTGCGGCCCTTGCGATCACCGCGACGGGCCTTGGGGCAGCCATAACGACCGGCATCTGCGCAGCCCAGCTTGTGCTCTCTGGTCAGGCAGTCACCCACAGCACCACTGCTGCCGCTGCAGCTGGGGCGCTGGGTCTCTCCCGTAGTGCCGCCAGCAGCCTGGGGGTTGCGGCCAGCGCACAGGCGCGGCAGCTGCCCTTGGGGCTAGAGGCGAAGGCTACGCTTGGGCTGACAGCCCGGCTTCAGGGAGCGATGCCGATAGGGCTTGCGCTGCGGGGCGAGAGCCAAGGCGGTGCCCGGACCGTAATCAGCCTCGACCTCATGGCGCAGGGGCAAGCCAGCGCCAGGCTGGACGGCCATGTTGCAGGCGAAAGCGGCTTGGCGGGCTCGGTTCATGCCAGTGCGATGGCTGAAGGCAGAGGCCAGCTCCCATTTGATCTGCACGGCGATAGCATTGCGCGCAGCCAATTCAAAGGACGCGCAGAGATTGGGGTTTCTGCAACCGGTCTTGCGCGGGGTGTCACACACGCGCAGGCGCAGGCAGCGGGAGTGGTTTCTCTTCAGCGTGACAGTGATGGCCTTGTCCCGGTAATGGCAAACGCCCTGCCTGCCTTGCCTTTGGATGCGCAGGGCCAGGGCCTTGTCAGCACGCGGGTGCTCTCTACAGCAGCGAGCACCATTCTTGGGAGCGGTTCAGGCCAGGCTTTGATCTCAGCCGAGGGGCAAATCGGGATCGGGGCCGGGATCGGGATTACGGGCCGCATTCTTGCCAGCAGCCGCGCGCCAAGTCTCGCGGTGGCCGCGGGTGCGGTTGGGCTTGCCGGCGCAGCATATCTGCAACTGCCGACCCATGCGAGGCTTCTCCGCAGCGCAGAGCTGATGGGCCTGGTGCATGCAGGTCTGATCAGCACAGGGCAATTGGGAGGTCAGCTGCCTCTATCTTCTGCCGGCATGGCTGCCACGCCACTCCTGACGAAGGCAGGCCGATCTGTGCCTTTGCAGGGCATGAGTGCTGCGCGCAGCATTACGCATCTGCAAACTACCGGATCTCGGATGGGCCTGCGTGGCGAAGCACAGGGTATCACCGCGCGAGGCGGGGTAGGCCGCAGCGGGCTGGGTTTGATGGCGCAGGCCCAGGGCGCAGTGGGGCTGGCGGCTAAAGCCCCATGCTCAAGTTCACCATCAAGCGCGGCGACACCTCGCCCGCGCTGCGCTTCACATTGCTGCCCGACAGCGTATCGCTTGCGGGTGCCACAGTTAGGTTCCAGATGCGCGCCAGGGGCGGCGCCACTGTGATCGATCGGCCGGCCCAGATCGAGACCCTGTTCACTCCGGCTGTCGTCGCCCATCGCTGGGTCTCAGGCGAAACCGATCAGGCCGGCCGCTTCGAGGCGGAATTCCGTGTGACCTACCTGGACGGCACAATCGAGACCTTCCCCAATCTCGGCTTCATCGAGGTCTTCGTGATCGAGGATGTGCCGGGGCTCTCGGGTTCACCCAGCTGATAACCCGACGCTTTTGTGGCGCGGGGTACACCCCAAGAACATCACCAAACCAAGGAGGCCTTCGATGGAAATCGAGCTCTGGACCCTTTTCGACGCCCTTATGAAATGGGTCATCATCCCCATGGCAGCGATGCTCTGGGTCCATAACCAGAAGATCGGCAGTCACGAGAAAGAAGTCCTGCGCATCATGACGCTGCTCTCCGAGCGTAAGGATCAGCGCGACGAGGACCGCGCCGAACTGAAAGAGGCGCTGCGCGATCTGCGCGCGGCAATCCTGCGGCTCGATCAGCGGCTGGCGGATTTTGCCTTGGTGCGATCAGCACAGGGCGGCACTGGTCGCGGTGATCCCGGAAGCCCCGGGCGGCGCAGCGACGGCTAAGCCCGCACTGAAACTCACAATCCCAATCCTAGCCGCCCGTCGCTGACGTGGCGGCTTTTGCATACCAAGGAGGCCCTGATGCCTGACCAAGTCAAAACCTACCGTCATTGGCGCGATGTCCCAGAGCGCGCGTGGCGCTGGCAGAACTTCAGCCCCGCCGAGATCGCTTGCCGCGGCACGGGGCAATTGAAGCTCCATCCCGAGGCCATGAATAAACTACAGTCTCTGCGCGACCGGCTTGGCAAGCCGCTGATCATCCGCTCAGCCTATCGCAGCCCGGAGCACAACCGCGCGGTGGGCGGTGCGATCCGATCGAAACATATGGACGGCACCGCCTTCGACATCGTCATGGCGAACCATGATCCGGTAACCTTCGAGGCGGCAGCGCGGGAGGTCGGGTTCCTCGGCTTTGGCTTCTACCCGCGCTCGGGCTTCATGCATATCGACCTCGGGCCCGCGCGCAGCTGGGGTGAGAAGTTTCCGGTGAGAGAGTTGCCCTTCGCGCCGGAGGCGCCAACTGCGCGGGAGGTGCTGGCGGAAAGCCGGACGTTGCGCGGTGCCGGAACCGCAGGCGCTGCCACCGTCGGCGCGGCCGGAATTGAAGTGGTACAGGACGTGCTTACCGAGGCACAGGGCTCGGTCCTGCCGCTGGTGCCCTACCTCGACAGCCTGCGCTGGTTGTTCATCGCCCTCGCGCTGGCCGGAATTGCGGTGGCCATCTACGCCCGGCTCGATGATTGGCGAAAAGGGATGCGCTGATGTGGGGCGGTTTGTTCACCGGCATCCTTGCACGCCGCTGGGCGCGGCGCGCGGCAGGCCTCGCCCTCGTCGCGCTCACCATCATCCTGTTTCTGTTTAACCTCCGCCGCGCGGCCGAGCGCGCCGGCCGCGCCGCCGAGGGCCTCGAAAACCTGGAGCGCACCCATGCTATTCAACGCCAGATGCTGGACGCTGCCAGCCGCCGCCCTCGTGATCGCGACGATCTTCTTGAGCGCCTGCGTGAGGGTGGGTTCTGAAACCGCGGCCAGCGCCTGCCCGCCGGTGGTGCAATATAGCAAGGCCGAACAGGTGCAGGTGGCCGAGGAAGTTGCCGCGCTGCCAGAGAACGCACGGATCGTTGACTGGTTGGCAGACTATGCCGTGCTCAGGGCGCAGGTGCGGGCGTGTGGGTGACATGCTGTTTGCAGTCCATGCGCTTGGCTAATGCTGCACTTCTTTCAAGTTAACCTTGCAAATCCAACATCGTGTGTGGGATCTACGCGGTTACGCAGAATGGAAAATACCTAATACTGGTCGAAGATGCGTTGGGCTCGTGAGCCAATTTCGTCTTGTTTGAGCCTCGTCAGGCCAGGCGCCCTTCGTCATCCACAAGGCGCACGCGCGCTGGCAAATTCTGGCCCCAGACCCAGAGAATAATGTTGAGATCATCGTGCGATGCGCCTTTTGCAAAGGATCTTACACGCAGTCCAGCATAGCCAGACGCTTTCAATCGCTCGGCCAATTCCTGGGTCGGCGCCTTGCCGGTTTCGATCATCCGAAGTCGCCAGTCGTCTACTGCCAGATCGGCTTCGGTTAAGCCCTGCGCCGACAAGTCCGCCGGATTGGTCGAGTCGAAAATCGGACCTACATCGGCCTCATAAGCGACCAGCGTCGTCGGTTGCAGTGTCCCGATCTGGTTCGCTTCTCGCAGAGCGGTCATCACCGACAGCGAGGTATACAGCGCGGGCATACCCTTTGGGTTGAACCGACCGCCATGGCGTTTAGCACCCTCGCCTGACAGCGGATCGCGGGCATAAATGGGGTTTAACGCGCGGTAAAGAAAGCCTTCATAACGCATCTTATGTCAGGCATGCAAACCGGCATCGACAGAATCGATGTACTCCATCACCTCGGCTGCCTTGCCATCGCGCACCAGTTGCATGGCAGTTAGGCCGGCAAAACCCGCAAGCGGTTCTGAGCGATACCAGGCATAAGCAATCAACGCAGAGCCAAACCGGGGCTCGACCCGATTGAGGATCTCCACCATCTCGCGTAGGCGTTTTTGTGTCTTCGGTGAATGGACGCGCTCCGAGCGCAACAGCGCATCGCGCCCGAGGCCGACAGTACGTGCAACCTCTTCCTTTGTGGTGCGAAGGGTGTTCGCAATGCGACCCGGTGCAAATAAGCCACCCTCGATGAAAGTATCAAGTTGCATTTAGCCACTCCTTTTGCTGGAATATAGCGTCTATTGGAGTGGCGCGCAAGGATGAGGTTGCAATGCGACGCTGCCCTGTCAAGCCGCGAAATCAAGATCTATTTTTTGAACGGCTTATCAGTTTCTTGTGGCGCTCTGACCTCACTCCGCCGCCACACTCGGCTTGGCCTGCACCAGATGGCCGACGATGTTCGCTGCTTCTATGAGCGCGCCCGGTGCAAGGTGGGCGTAACGCTGCGTGGTCTTGGCATTGGAATGACCCAGCAGCTTTTGCACCTCATAGAGCGACCGGCCGGAGTTGACCAGAAAGCTCGCGAAGGAATGGCGCAGGTCGTGAAGCCGCACGTCGGGAATGCCGGCCCGCTGCCGGATCGTGTCCCAGCCGTGATGAATCGAGTCCTGCGGCCGACCCGTGTTCGGGTTCCAGAACAGCCAAGGGATCTCAGGCTCGCGGGGTAGGGACTGCAGAACATCAAGGGCCGCATCCGACAGCGCGATGTGCCGCGCCTTGCCAGATTTCGACAGAGGCACGGTCAGTAAGCGGCGCTCGAAATCCACGAACTCCCAGCGGGCATGCATGATCTCTGTTTTGCGCGCACCGGTGAACAGCAAGAGCTTAATGATGTTGCAGGCCTGGCGATTGGGGTTGGTCTCCAGCTCGGCCATGAGCCGTTGCGCTTCTTCCTGAGTGAGATAACGCTCCCGTGCCCCGTTGTCAGGGAAGGGTTCGATGCCGCTGGCAGGATTTGGCGTCATGGGCATCACCTCCCATCGCATCGCGCAGTTGAACATGAAGCTGATCAGGACCAAGGCGCGATTGGCCGTCGCGGCAGCATAGCCCGCGTGTTTCATGCCGTTATGCAGCGCGATGACGTCCGACCGCCGGATCCGACTGAGCCGATGCTTTCCGAGAACAGGCAGGATGTGATTGCGCAACAGGCTGTCATCCGAAATCCAGCTGCGCTTTCGGGTTTTGACATGCGGCAGGTAATGCTCGGCGGCGAACTCGGCAAAGGTCGGGATGTCCTTGAACCGGTCGGCCTCCAGCTTGGGGTCACCGCCTTCGGCGACCATCTTCTTCATGCGTGACGCGAGCACCCGCGCCTCGATTAACGAAATCTCATCGACAGCACCGATCCTGGCCAAACGGACGCGCTTGCCGGCATCGCGATACCGAAAATAGAAGGTGGCTCGACCGTTGGCGCGATGCTCCACGGCAAAACCGGTAATCTCCGTGTCGAAATAATACGTGCCGCGCGCCTTGGGTGTAAGGCAGGGCAAGGTCTCCAGAAACTCGGGTGTGAGGGCTTGGCTGGGCATGACTCAGGGGAATCGCATTTGGATTTTGACAAAGTGTTTTGAATAGATTCTTGGAGT
>CALEMZ010000265.1 GCA_937910975.1 uncultured Pseudorhodobacter sp.
CAATGTGGAATTGGCCAAACGCGTTGGCATTTCGGCCCCGCCCTGTCTGCGCCGGGTGCGCACCTTGGAGGAGATGGGCTATATCAAAGGCTATCACGCCGATATTGATGCCCGCGAGATGGGGTTTGAGGTGCAGGTCTTTGCCATGGTGCGGCTGCACAGCCAGGCGGAGGGCGATCTTTCGGCCTTTGAGGAGCGCTGCCGGGCGTGGCCCTTGGTGCGCGAGTGCCATATGCTTAATGGCGAGATCGATTTCATTCTAAAATGCGTGGCGCCTGATCTCTCAAGCTTCCAAAACTTCCTGACAGGCGATTTGCTGAAAGCGGACAATGTTGCCAGCGTGAAGACCAGCCTTGTGATCCGCAGGGCGAAGGATGAACCGGGCGTGCCGTTTGAAGTTTTGGAAGAACGGCTGAACCGTAGCGCCTGATGGCGACTGCGGTAGGGGGCTGTCTGCCCCCAACAGGGTTTGCAAAGGGCAAACCCTTCCCCCCGAGGATAGTTTTTCCAAAGAGAACTGGGGGGCTGGTCTTTCTTTTGAGGCGGCACTTTTTCTATTATTTTCGGGCATTTTCAGGGGATTATGCAAAAAATAGGCGACCCCTTTGCGATATGCCAGAGGAGCATACCAGAGTCGCCTTTTTTTGAAACCTGGCCGTTTTGACGATTAGGGTGCCTTGGGCCCGCGCGCCCTTTGGTCTTACCTCGCTTGTCGTCCGAACCTCCGTGTTGCGACGCGGTTTAGCGCGTCACAGGGAATAAATGGCTGAATTGGGGCAGGCTGTCAAAGGTTATCCTAATTCGTATGGGCGTTAGGGACAATGCGCGTGCAGCGTAGAGATTGTTGCGCGCGGCGTGGGGAATGCCAGTGAACTAAGACAAAAAAAAGGAGCCGAAGCCCCTGATTTTGATTCGTTTGAATTTGAGGTTAGCGGTTGCCCGCAGCGCGTACGCTGGGCTGCGCTAGCGCAGCAGGCTTGAAGGCCGCAGGCTTGCGACGGTTGCCGCGCTGGAAAGGCATGGCAGGCTGCTGCTCTTGGCTAGCGGCGATGATGGATTTGAGCCAGCGGCGTTTGGTCATGGTCTGCTCCTGCGTTCAACTGTCTGCGCTTCGTGTGATCAGCGCTGTGTTTCTTTTGTTGAGATGAATTTGACGTTGTAATGGGGCAGGGATTTGGCGGCGCATTGCTTTTTTCGAAAATTTTCAGTGCTTGAGGCGCGTGAAATGTGGCGCATTTGCCCTGAGTGAAAAGGTGAGGAAAATAAGGGTGAAGCGCGTATCCGGTGGGTAATCTGGATGAAATGGGCTGGATTGTTTCCGGATTTGGGGCAGAAAAACGGCGCGATCTGCCTTCATCCCGCCTGAATCTGGCATGATCGGGGCCGTGCTGGAGCGTTTTGTGCTTTCGGTGAATTAGATGAAATACAAAAGCCTTAGAGGCGGATCACCGAGATCAGGCGGCCATAATCTGCCTCTTGGCGATGCGTGGTGCGACGGTAGGAGAAGAACCGCTCTTCATCGCTATAGGTGCAGTGCCGAGTCCATTCGGCATGGCCGATGCCTGCTGCGCGCAGGCGGGCGAGACCAAAGGCGGGCAGATCAAACATGGCGCGGTCGCCGGGGCCACCAGCAAAAAAGCGGGCGTGGTCCGGGTTGTCGTCGATAAAGCTTTCGAGAAATTCGGGGCCAACCTCATAGGCCACTTGGGAAATGCAGGGGCCGATGATGGCGGTGGTGTGGGCGCGACGGGCGCCGAGTGCCTCCATCGCCTCCAGCGTTTGTTCCAGCACGCCATCTTTTACGCCGCGCCAGCCGGCATGTGCGGCCCCGATCACCCCAGCTGCTGCATCGGCAAAAAGGACGGGCTGGCAATCGGCGGTCAGGATACCAAGGGCAATGCCGGGTGTGGCGGTGACCATCGCATCGGCACGCGGGCACATCGTGAGTGGCGCAGTCAGCGTCACGACATCGGGCGAATGTACTTGATGCAGGGTTTGCAGGTATTCAGGGGTCACGCCCATTGCAGCGGCCACACGGGCACGGTTGATCGCCACCACTTCCGACAGGTCGGTGCTTCCGGGGCCGCAGTTCAGCCCTTGGAAGATGCCCGAAGATGCCCCGCCTTTACGGGTGAAAAACCCGTGGATCAGGGGCGACAGCGCGTCAGAGGAGATGATTTCCAGCATGTCAGTCAAACCCCGCAGGCGCCGGGCTGTGGGGAGCATAGAGGGCCAGCGCTTTGAACAAACTTCCCATTTCCTCGGGCCGGGTCAAGCGTTGTGTGGCGGTAAGGTGATTTTCCAGCGCGGGACCTGCCAGATTGCGGGCCAACCGTTCGGCGCGCGCGCCGATACCAAGCCGTGCCAGCAGCGCGCCTTGGTCTGTTAGCCCCGTGGCGCGGGCGGGGGCGGCGGCGGCGGCCAGCGCCTCAAAATCCACATGCGCCGTCAGGTCTGCCGCGCCGGGCGCGGTTAGGGAATCGGCAAAAGCGTGGTCGCGCAGGGCTTGCAGCGTATCGCCTTTGGAGCGCCAGTTGCCGTAGTCAATGATCAGCGCGGCACCGCCATGTTGCATAATCTGGGTGCCGATGCGGGCCATGATCGGCAGGGCTTGGGGGCGAATTTCGACCACATCGCCGGGGTTGGTATCATCCAGCCGATGCGTGAGTTCGGGGGGTGTTTGCGGGGCGGCGTAACCTTTGGCCAGCTTGCCATGCGCCGCGCCAATGATGGTTTCGCACCAACCTTGGATATGGCGCGTGAATTGGCGGATGGGCAGGGCATCGAAAAACTCATTGGCCACAAGAAACAGCGGCGCATCAGCGGGCAGGGCGGCAACCTCGGTTTCCCATGTCACGGCATGGGGTATGAGGGTTTGTTGTTGGATGGCCCGCAAGCTGGGTGAGGCCTCGACCAGATGGACATGGGCGGCGGCATGAAAGCCCGGAACCGCACGGGTGGCGCGCAGCAGGTCCGCCATCAAGGTGCCGCGACCGGGGCCAAGCTCGGCCAGAATGAAGCGCGCGGGGCTGCCCTGATCGACCCAGGCCTGTGCGAGGCAAAGGCCAAGGAGTTCACCGAACATCTGACTGATTTCGGGCGCGGTGATAAAATCGCCGGCCCGGCCCAAGGGGTCGCGGGTGGTGTAATAGCCAAGCGTAGGGTGTAGCAGGCATTCGGACATATACTCGGACAGGCTCAGCGGGCCAGTCGCTGTGATCCGTTCAAGCAGAAGGGCTTCAAGCGCGGTCACGGCGGGCCTGCCAAATCAGTGCCAGCCCCACCACGATCATGGGCAGCGACAGGGCTTGCCCCATCGTTAGTCCATATCCACCCATATGAAAGGCAAGGCCCAGCGGGTTGCCGTGGGTGATGAATTGCGCATCGGCCTGGCGGAAAAACTCCACGATGAAGCGTGCTGTGCCGTAGCCCGCCAGAAAGAGGCCTGTCAGCAGACCGGGGCGCATCAGTGCGCCACGGCGGTATGCCACCCACAACAAAACCGCGCCAAGCAGCAGGCCTTCCAGTGCGGCCTCATAAAGCTGGCTGGGGTGACGGGCGCAGATGCCGATGACATCGGGGCAATATTGCGCGGCCTCACCGGGGAAGGCCACGCCCCAAGGCAGATCGGTAGGGCGGCCCCAAAGCTCTGCATTGATGAAATTGGCGATGCGGCCCAAGAATAGCCCCGCCGGGGTTGCCAGCGCCAGAAGGTCAGCGGCGGGTAGCATCGGGATCTTTTCGGACCGGAAGAACAGATAGGCGGCTGTGACAACGCCCAGAAAGCCGCCATGAAAGGACATGCCGCCCTGCCAGACCTTCAGCACCTCAAACGGGTGCGCGAGGTAATATCCCGGCTGATAAAACAGCACGAAACCCAGCCGCCCGCCCAAGATCACGCCCATGATAATCCATGTCAGCAGGCGTTCCACCTGCTCGGCATTCATTGGCGGTACGGCAGCCCAAAGGCGCGGCTTTGCAAGGGTATGCACAACCAGCCGCCAGCCGATTATCAGCCCCGCGATATAGGCCAGCGCATACCAGCGCAGCGCAAAGGTCATCCCCCCAAGCGTGATCGAGAAAAGATCGGGAGAGATGTTAGGAAAGGCGATATAGCCTTGCATTGCGATGTCCTTCAAAGGGCCAGTTGGCGCTTGGGTTGTCGGGTGCGGATGCTGCGATGTCAACCAATTCGCCGCATCCCGCTTGCCCCGGTGGTGATGGATTGCCATATAGGGGCTAAGCTAGGCTGGTGCCATGACGAGACTGGTACCATGATAAGACTGGCTCAATTATACGACCGGCACCACGAAGGAGGCCCCGATGCAGACGCGCAACAAGTTCTTTGACGATATGTCGCAGCTCATGACCAATGCGATGGGTGTGGCACAAGGGGCCAAGACCGAGGCCGAAACCGCAATGAAAGGTATGGTGGACCGTTGGCTCGCCGACCGTGATTTCGTCACGCGTGAAGAGTTTGATGCTATGCGCGCCATGGCCCAGAAAGCGCGCGAAGAAAATGAGGCGCTTGCCGCCCGTCTGACCGCATTGGAAGCAAAAGCAAAACCGAAAGCGAAGTAAGGCGGATCAGCGCAGACGTTGGCCTTTTGCGTCAAAGCGGAAGGCGTGGGTAGCGTCATAGCCTAACGCCATCGCTTGCCCCACCGATGCGGAAAACTGGCCGAAAAGGCGCAGGGTGATCAGGTCTCCCGCGCTTGTCTTGATCAGCACATTGGTCTCGCCGCCCAGATTTTCAACATGGGTAACGGTGCCATTGATCGGCCCCTCATCCATGATGCGTAAATGTTCGGGGCGGATGCCCAGCGTTTCACCATTCGGTTGCGCCATGAAATTCATCGCCGGAGATCCGAGAAAGCCCGCGACGAATTGGTTGATGGGGTTGTTATAAAGCTCCATCGGGTTGCCGACCTGCTCAATTCGTCCATCCCGCAGCACAACGATCTTATCGGCCAACGTCATCGCCTCGATCTGATCATGGGTGACGTAGATTATTGTGGCTGCCAGCGTACGATGCAGATCGGCAATTTCGATCCGGGTGTTCATGCGCAAGGAGGCGTCAAGGTTTGACAGCGGTTCGTCAAACAAAAAGAGCTTGGGTTCGCGCACAATCGCGCGGCCAATCGCAACACGCTGGCGCTGCCCGCCCGAAAGTTCGGCGGGGCGGCGGGCAAGGTAATCATCCAGCGCCAGCATACGGCTAGCCTTGGCCACCCGCGCTGCAATCACTGCCTTTGGCTGGCCTTCTTGTTTGAGGCCCAAGCTCATGTTTCCCTTGACAGAAAGATGTGGATAGAGCGCATAGGACTGAAACACCATCGCGATGCCGCGCTTGGCTGGGGGAATATGGTTCACCACGTCGTCACCAATCGTTACGATGCCCGTAGACGCGTCCTCTAACCCCGCGATTACGCGCAACAAGGTGGATTTGCCGCAGCCCGAGGGGCCGACCAAAACCACGAACTCGCCGTCCTCCACTGTCAGATTGATATCATGCAGCACCTTCACTTCGCCAAAGGCTTTGCTGATGTTCTCCAGTTTAAGGGCGGTCATGGGATATCCTCTAATTCGATAACGCGGCGCGTGCGGATGCTTTCATCGGCGGCAAGGCAGATGGCCAATGATTGCACGGCGTCTTGCATGTGGCGGCTCAGATCAAGATCGGTCTGAATGGCGTGGATCAGATGCGCCTGCTCGGCTGCGCACAGCTCCATATGGCCCGGCTCATCCGGCATATCGATGCGCTCATCGCCAGAGCGGCGATGCACCAAAATGCTGCCGACCTTCGTGTGCCCATCCACATCATCCGATTTGCCCTTGTTGCCATCGGTGATGGAAACAGAGCCGTGGGGGCTGATGATATCTTTCACAAAGAACGCGGTTTCCGACATCATCGGCCCCCAGCCCGCCTCATACCAGCCCACTGATCCATCGGCGAAGATCACCTGGAACTGGCCGTAATTATACATATCGGGCGCGATTTCATCTGACAGACGCAGCCCCATCCCATGTACGCGCAGGGGGCGCGCGTCGGTGATCTGGCACATCACATCAACATAATGTACCCCGCAATCCACGATGGGCGAGGTGGTTTGCATCAAGGCCTTATGGGTTTCCCATGTGGCCCCGTCCGATTGTTGGTTGAGGTTGAGCCGGAACACATAAGGCCCGCCCAGACCCCGCGCCTCGGCGATCAGCCGCACCCATGACGGGTGGTGCCGCAAGATATAACCGACCACCAGCTTGCGGTTCAGCCGCTTGGCGCATTCCACCACGCGGCGCGCATCGGCCACGTTGGTGGCGATCGGTTTTTCAATGAACACATGCGCGCCCGCTTCCATCGCGGCGATGGCAAATTCGGCGTGGCTGTCGGAATAGGTGGCGATGACGGCAATATCGGGTTTGGTTTCGGCAAGGGCTTTGTAAAAATCGGTGAACAGCGGATAGCCTTGCAATTTTGCATGCTCGATCGTGCCGGAGCGGTTCACCAGCCCCACGATCTGTGCGTCTTGGTGGTGATGATGGGCCAACGCATGGGCAAGGCCCATATTTCCCAACCCGGCGATAAGAACTCTCATTTAACGGCCCCCGATGTTATGCCGCGAATAAGCTGGCGTGAAAAGATGGTGTAAAGGACAAGCACCGGGATGATGGCCAGCGACAGTGCCGACAGAACGGCGTTCCAATCGGTCACAAACTGCCCAATAAACACCT
>CALEMZ010000266.1 GCA_937910975.1 uncultured Pseudorhodobacter sp.
TGTAATTGCCTTGATGTGCTTTTTGCTGTCAGTCGCCACTTCCCATTTCATCGCAAAATCAGAATCGGGATCCACCGAGCCATCTTTGGGCGGCAGGTCGCGCACATGGCCGAATGAGGCAAGAACCGTGTAGTCGGAACCGAGATATTTATTGATTGTCTTGGCCTTGGCAGGCGATTCAACAACGACAACAGCCATAATAACCTCTTTTCCGAACGGGGCCAACGGTGGCGGGGCAAGATGTGGGCGAATGGGCTTGAATGTCAATGGATCCAAACCGCATTCGCAAAGTGATTGACCTGATTGCCTTTTTTAGCGGCCCCTGCAAGAGAGTTGGAGTAGATTTCCCGATGATGCAGTTTCTTTGTCTTACCCTGAGCGCAGCAGCCCCGGCTTTTGACGGGCAAGAACCAACGCGTAGCTATGCCGAGCGTAAGGCCTTGCCAGATGCCTTGCGCCACCATGCCAATTGGCGATTGGGGCCACGGTTGCGCGGTTTGTCGCACCAACGCTTTGCGCCGCCTACAGTCTGTAATTGGCTAAAACTGCCATAAATGCTTTTCGGATAAGTCAGACCCGTCAGCGGCCGGAAAGCGCGCCCCGCGCGAAAGCGCATTCTCGGTTCAACAGCATACAAAAGCTTTAACCCACCCGCGACAGTAACCCGCCGGCTTGGCGCAGCACTTTGCCTTCCAGCTCCAATGTCAGCAATTCGGGGGTCAGGCGCGACGGCGGCATCGCCAGATCGCGGATCAGTTGGTCCTCGGCCATGGGGCTTGGGCCAAGGCGGGCAAGGATCTGGCTGTGCAGGGTGGAGATATCGGCCAGCGAGCGGCGCGCTGGCACCAGGCCGGGAAGCGCGGGGGCTGGTGTTGCACGCTCAACGCGCGGCGGGATAGCGCGGGCCGGGGCGGCGCGCAGGGCTGGCATGCCGGTGCCAATCGCCTCGATCACATCAGAGGAGTTGCGCACCAAGGTCGCCCCATCGCGGATCAGCATGTTGCAGCCTGCCGCGCGTGCATCGAACGGGTGGCCCGGCACCGCCAGCACCTCACGCCCCTGATCGAGCGCATTTTGTGCGGTGATCAGGCTGCCAGAGCGCGCCGCCGCCTCCACCACCACCACCGCCCGCGCAAGGCCCGATACCAGCCGGTTGCGCAGCGGAAAATGGCGGGCTTGCGGGGCCATTCCCATCGGTTGCTCGGATATGCGGCAGCCTTTGGCGGCGATATCCTTGGCAAGGGCTGCGTTTTCCTCCGGGTAGATCACATCGACGCCCCCCGCCTGCACCGCAATCGTGCCAAGCGACAGCGCGGCCTTATGGGCGGCAGCGTCAATGCCGCGTGCAAGGCCGGAAACGACAACAAACCCAACCTCGCCCAAGGTTTCGGCCAGCCGAGTCGCCATGCGCAGCCCGAGGCTGGAGGCGTTGCGCGCGCCCACCATCGCAACCGAAGGGCGGTTGAGCATTGAGATGTCTCCCAACGCCCAAAGCACCGGCGGGGCATCGGCCAGATCATATAGTGCCTCTGGATAGGCAGCTTCGCCCCAGCAGATCATCTGCGCCCCCGCAATGCGGGCCTGCGACATTTCATGGCGCACCACCTCCAGCGGGCAGATGGCATAGGTTTCCACGCCCGCCGCATGGGCAATGGCTGGCAACGCTGCCAAGGCGGCCGTGGCGCTGCCATGTTCGGCGATCAAGCGGTGAAATGTCACCGGCCCCACGCGCCGCGAGCGGATGAGGCGCAACCAATCCAGCCGCTCCGCTTCGCTCATTGGGGCGACGGCGGGGCGTGTCTGGTCAAAAAGGTCCGAATCCATGGGGCTGCCTCGGCATTATCAGACCCCTAGCTTTCGCCATGTAAGGTTAACGCATCATGAACAACGCTTGATATCCTTGTTTGGCTCGGCTGGAATGGCAACTTTCACAAACAACGCATCGGATATTGGCAGCCCCAGACAGAACGCCTATATCATGCCCATGTTTGAAGCATTGCTCCGCCGCCTGACGGCCCCGTCCCCCGCCCGCCTTTCTGAGCCAGATGCCGATTTGGCGCTGGCCGCTTTGCTGGTGCGACTCGCCCGCGCTGATGGCGATTATGCCGCCGTGGAAGTGGCGCGTATTGAAAAGGTCTTGTCCTCCTTGCATGAGCTGACGCCCGAAGACGCCCGAACCCTGCGCACACAGGCGGAGGTGTTGGAGCAAGAAGCCCCCGACACCGTCCGCTTCACCCGCGCGCTGAAAGAGGCCACGGTGCTGGAGGATCGC
>CALEMZ010000267.1 GCA_937910975.1 uncultured Pseudorhodobacter sp.
GCGGTGATGCGATCGGTGTTGCAGGGGCCGTTGCCCTTGATCACCTCATAAAACTCAGCCCAATCGGGTTCGGAAAAGTCGTATCCACCCTTTTTGGCGTTCCACTTCAGCCCTGCATCCGGGACCGTCAAGCCAAGATATTCAGCCTGCGGCACGGTTTGATCGACGAATTTCTGGCGCAGCTCGTCATTGGTGTCGATCTTGATTTTCCAGGCCAAGCTTTGCGCGGAATGGACCGAGTCCTTGTCCGACGGGCCGAACATCATTAGGGACGGATACCAGAAGCGGTTCAGCGCATCTTGCGCCATGCGCTTTTGCGCCGCCGTGCCATTGCACATCTTCATCATGATGTCGAAGCCCTGACGCTGGTGAAAGCTTTCCTCTTTGCACACACGGATCATCGCGCGGGAATAGGGGCCAAAGGAGGTGCGTTGCAGCGGCACCTGGTTCATGATTGCCGCCCCATCCACCAGCCAGCCAACCGCGCCCATATCGGCCCAGGTCAGCGTGGGATAGTTGAAGATGGAGGAATATTTCATCCGTCCGTCCAGCAGCATCTCGGTCATCTCATCGCGGCTGACCCCCAGCGTTTCGGCGGCGCAGTAAAGATAAAGCCCATGCCCCGCCTCATCTTGCACCTTGGCCAGCAAGATCGCCTTGCGCTCCAACGTGGGCGCGCGGGTGATCCAGTTGCCTTCGGGCAGTTGCCCGACGATCTCGGAATGGGCGTGTTGGCCGATCTGACGGATCAGGGTTTTGCGGTAACCCTCGGGCATCCAATCTTTCGGCTCAATTTTTTCGCCCCGATCAACGCGCTCCTGAAAGGCGCGTTCCTGCGGTGTCATCTCCGCAAGCGATTTGACGCCCGTCCCGGTGGATTGAACCATCTGCGCATACATATTCCGCCCTCCGTTTCAGACCCGTTCAATGATCAAGGCCACGCCTTGCCCCACGCCCACGCACATGGTGCAAAGCGCATAGCGCCCGCCTGTGCGCCGCAATTCATAGGCTGCCGTCATCACCAGCCGCGCGCCTGACATGCCCAAAGGATGCCCCATCGCAATCGCCCCGCCATTGGGGTTCACATGCGGTGCATCATCGGGCAGGCCGAGTGCGCGTAAACTGGCAAGGCCCTGGGCGGCAAAGGCCTCGTTCAACTCGATCACATCCATTTGGCCAAGCGTGAGGCCCGCAAGCGCCAGCACCTTGTGTGTCGCGGGCACCGGGCCGATGCCCATGATGCGTGGTGCCACCCCGGCCGAAGCCATGGCCACCACCCGCGCCAGCGGCGCGTGCTGTGCTGCCATCGCCGCATCGCCCAAAAGCAGTGCTGCCGCCCCGTCATTGATGCCCGAGGCATTGCCCGCCGTCACCGTCAGATCCGGCCCGTTCACGCCCTTCAGGCGCGCAAGTTGTTCAACGGTGGTGCCGGGGCGGGGATGTTCATCCACGGCCACAACAATCGGCGCGCCCTTGCGCTGCGGCAGGGTGACGGGGATGATCTCATCGTCAAAACGGCCTGCGGCATGGGCTGCGGCCCAACGTGCCTGCGAGCGCGCGGCGAAAGCATCTTGATCGGCGCGGTTGATGTTGTAATCGGCGGCCACATTATCGGCGGTTTGCGGCATGGAATCGATCCCATATTCCGCCTTCATCCTGGGGTTCACAAAGCGCCAGCCGATTGTCGTGTCATAGACCGCTGCATCGCGTGAAAAGGCGGTGGTCGCCTTGGGCATCACGAACGGCGCGCGGCTCATGCTTTCCACACCGCCCGCGATGGCAAGCCGGTAATCCCCCGCCTTGATGCCACGTGCGGCCATGCCCACGCTATCCATCCCCGAGCCACAGAGCCGGTTGATCGTGGTGCCCGGCACATCCACTGGCAAGCCAGCCAGAAGGGCCGCCATGCGTGCGACGTTGCGGTTATCCTCGCCAGCCTGATTGGCCGCGCCGAGGATCACATCGTCAATCTGCGCCCAGTCAATGCCGGGATTGCGCGCCCGCAAGGCTGCGATGGGCAAGGCGGCCAGATCATCGGTGCGCAGCGAAGACAACGCCCCGCCATAGCGGCCGATCGGCGTGCGGATGGCATCAAGGATATAGGCGCTCATGTCGGGGTCTTTCTGCAAGCTTGAATACTCGACCGATTGGTCGGTAAATACGCGGAGATTTGATTCGCAGCAAATGAAATGTTACCGGAATTTGCGCTGGACGCATATTATGTAACCATTTTAATACCTGTGCCATTCGAAAGCCTAGGCCAGATCAACGCATCATTTCCAGCCAGTAAGGGCAATCAGTTTTTGCGACAGGGCCATGATGCTTTGGCGGTCCGCGCGCGCCAATGAAAGGGTGTGGCTTACGCCACGGGGCAATTTTGGGGGCTTTGAAAGCGCTGGAATTAATGCAATGACTTATGCAGTTTCTGCTGCATCACGCAGAAGAAAAAAGCCGACACCCCACACAAGACCCTTCAAAGGGCAGGGGTTTACCATTGAAAACGCAAGGATAATTTCTTGCACTGTGACTGACCTTTGGGAGGATTCCATATGACCAACCGCAGAATGTTTTTTGGAGCCATCGGGGGTGCTGCACTTGCCGCACTCATGGCAACCAGTGCCGTCGCACAAGAGGTGACGCTGAAATTGCACCAGTTTTTGCCGGCTCAGGCCAATGTGCCAAAACTGATTCTCGATGTCTGGGCCGACAATGTTGAGCGCGACTCGGGCGGTCGCATCAAGGTAGACCGCTTCCCCTCGATGCAGCTGGGGGGCGCACCGCCGGAGTTGCTGGACCAGGTGATCGACGGGGTCGCGGATGTGGTCTGGACTGTGGTCGGCTATACGCCGGGCCGCTTCCCCTCGACCGAAGTGTTTGAGCTGCCCTTCATGGTTGAGGATGCGCGCGCAGCGTCTTCCGCCTATTGGAAGATGTTCGAAAGCCACATGAAAGACACCGAGTTCAAGGATGTGCATATCCTTGGCACCTGGGTGCATGGCCCCGGCATGTTCCACACCGCCGATCCGATCCAGACCCCTGCGGACCTTCAGGGCATGAAAATTCGCGGTGCGTCGCGCATGGTGAATGAGCTTCTGAAGACGCTGGGCGCGGAACCTGTGGGCATGCCTGTGCCTGCGATCCCGGAGGCGCTTTCCAAAGGTGTGATCGACGGCACCACCATTCCATGGGAAGTGACCGGCGCGCTGAAAGTACCGGAACTGGTGGAAAACCATACCGAATTCCAAGGTCCGGCGCTGTATAACGTCACCTTCGTTCTGGCCATGAACAAGGGTGTTTATGACGGGCTGGCGGATGATCTGAAGGCGGTTATCGACAAGAACTCCGGCCTTGAGTTTTCGATCTTTGCCGGCGGCACCCAGTCCGATGCGGATGGCCCCTCGCGGCAGGTCGCGGCGGATCGTGGCAACAACATCATCACCATCTCCAAAGAAGATGCCGCCGCGAACTGGATGCCGATCGTGGAGCCGATCTATGCCTCCTGGGCGGCAGAGATGAAGGAAAAGGGCATCGACGGTCAGGCCCTGATCGATGGGGCCCGCGCGTTGATGACAGAATATCAGGCGTCGAACTAACCTCAAGAACCCCATGGGCGGCCCGTTGCAGCGCTCGCTGCCACGGGCCGCTTTTTTGCACAGCCAGAGGCGCCAGATGATGCACCGCTTTTTCCTGAAACTGTCGCAGGTGTTTGCTTATCTTGGTGGGCTGATGCTGACCTTGCTGGTCGTGATGACCTGCGTTTCGGTGGTTGGGCGCAAACTGAATGACCTGCTGCATGACATGGTTGCCGATGGCAACATGGCCGGTTTGGCGCAAGCCTTGCTTGATGCCAATATTGGCGCAATCAACGGCGATTTTGAATTGATTGAGGCGGGCATCGCCTTTTCCATCTTTGCCTTCTTGCCGCTGTGCCAGATCACCAATGGCCATGCGTCGGTGGATATTTTCACGTCCAAACTCTCTGCCCGCACAAACCGCGTTTTGCGGGCGGTGATCGAGGTGGTTTTTGCGATGGTTCTGGTGTTGATCGCTGTGCAGCTTTCCTCTGGCATGTTCAGCAAATTGCGCAGCGGGCAGACCACGTTCCTACTACAGTTCCCGGTCTGGTGGGCCTACGCACTTAGCCTGACGGGGGCCGTGACCGCCGCAATCGTCGCGATCTACATGGCCCTGATCCGAATCATGGAATCCCTGACCGGGGCTACCATATTGCGCGATGAGATGGGGGCAGAGCATTGAGCGATCTTGCAATCGGCATCTGGTCCTTTCCCGCACTGCTGGTCCTCATTTTTCTGCGTGTTCCGATTGGGCTGGCGATGTTCGTCGCGGGCCTTGTGGGGCTGATGCTGGTGGGGGGCGGGCCTTTGGTGCCCTTTGCGCGGCTGAAATCTGAAACCTTCACCACCTTTTCCAGCTATTCGCTGTCCATCGTGCCGATGTTTCTGCTGATGGGGCATTTCGCAACCTTGGGCGGCATGTCGCAGGCGCTGTTTAAGGCGGCGCAAAGCTGGATCGGGCATCGTAAGGGCGGGGTGGCAATGGCAGCGGTGGGGGCCTGTGCAGGCTTTGGCTCGATCTGTGGCTCCTCGCTTGCCACAGCGGCCACGATGAGCCGGGTGGCGCTGCCAGAATTGCGCGCCTATGGCTATGCGGGCGGCTTTGCCACCGCGACACTGGCGGCGGGCGGCACGCTTGGCATCTTGATCCCACCCTCGGTGGTGCTGGTGATCTACGCGATCCTAACCGAGCAAAACATCGCCAAACTGTTCCTCGCCGCCTTTATTCCCGGCCTGATGGCGGCGCTGGGGTATGTGCTTGTGATCTCGCTTTACGTCCGGCTTTATCCTAAATCCGCGGGCACCCGCCCCCGTGTGCCTTACGGCGAGCGGTTGAAGGCCTTGTTCGCTGTCTGGCCTGTTCTGATGGTGTTCATCACGGTGGTCGGCGGCATCTACGGCGGGATTTTCACCCCGACCGAGGGCGCCGCTGTGGGCGCTTTTGGCACCGGGCTTATTGCCTGGGTCAATGGCGGTTTGAACCGGAGCAGCCTTGCCGAAAGCTTTTTCGTCACCGCGCGTTCCACCGCGATGATCTTTTTTATCGTGCTGGGGGCGGCCTTTTACAACGGCTTTCTGGCGCTGACCCAGGTGCCGCAGGAAATCGCCGCCTGGGTGGGGGCGCTTGGCGTCAGCCCCTGGCTGGTGCTGATCCTCATTTTGGTGTTCTATCTGATACTGGGCTGCCTGATGGACAGCCTGTCGATGATCTTGCTGACCATCCCGATCTTTTGGCCCGTGATCCAGGGGCTGGATTTCGCCATGGTCACGATGGCAGATCTGCACGCTGCCCGTGCCGCCGAGGCCTTGGCCAAGGGCCTTTCACTGGCCCCCGATATGCTGGACAGCATTCAGGCCACGCTCGCCCAAGGGGCGGAGCTGACGCGCGAGCAGATCAGGGCGCTGGGCCTGCGCGGCGTCAACGAAGGCGCGCTGACGCGGATCAATATTGAGCAAACTGCGATCTGGTTCGGCATTTTAGTGCTGATCGTGGTGGAGGTAGGGCTGATCACGCCGCCGGTGGGGATGAACCTGTTCATCATCAACACGATGGACCGCAAAACCCCGATAATCGAAACCTATAAGGCGGTCATGTTTTTTGTCGCCTCGGACCTGATCCGCGTGGTGATCCTTGTGGCCTTCCCGGCGATCACGCTGTTCCTGATCGCATGGTAGGGGGGCAAACGCCCCTTCAGGTCACGGATCGGTGGCGTTGAATACAAACAGCGGCTCGTCATTGATGCTATAGCCGTTGATAAGCGCTTTCGCGTGCGGGCCAACCAGCCACGCCTCCAGCTTCATCGCCAGATCATTGCGCACATGGGGCTGCTTTTGCGGGTTCACTGGCAGATAGGCATATTGGTTGAAAAGCATAGGATCGCCTGCGAACAACAGCGCCAGATCGGCCTTGTTACCGAAGTTCAGCCAGCTTGCGCGGTCCGCCAGAATATAGGCATTCAGCCCCGCCGCCGTGTTCAGCGCGGCCCCCATGCCAGAGCCGGTTGCGTGGTACCAATCGCCAAACCCCGCCGCATCCAGATCGGCGGCTTTCCACAGCGCCAACTCGGCCAAATGGGTGCCACTGTTATCGCCACGGCTGACAAAGGCGGGCTGTGCGGCCGCGATACGCTGCATCGCGTCCACCACTTTGGTATCTTGCGCAATCGCTGCCGGGTCTGCCGTTGGGCCAAGGATCACAAAGTCATTATACATGATCTCGCGGCGATGGGTGCCATGGCCAGAGGCGACGAAGGCCGTTTCGGCGGCTTTGGAATGCACCAATATCGCATCCACATCCCCGGCCTCGCCCAGCTTGATCGCCTGTCCGGTGCCAACGACCAGAAGCTGAAGGTCAATATCCAGATCCGCTTTGATCGCGGGCAAAAGCACATCCGCGAGGCCAGAATTTTCAAAGGATGTTGTTACCGCCATCCGCATCTCCTCGGCCATGGCGGCGGTGGAGAGGAAAAGGGCCGCCGTGAGTGTAAACACGCGTGTCATTCGACGATATCTCCATTCAGAAAGGCAATAAGCTCAGGCGTTCGCGACGCGCCGAAAAACGCTTCGGCAGGCCCCTTTTCATGGATGTGCCCCGATAGCATGAAAATCGCGTCGGCGGCAAGGCGACGCGCTTGCCCCATGTCATGGGTGGCCATGATGATCCGGGTGCCTGCAGCTTGGCATTGCTGCAAAAGCGCTTCGATCTCACGGGTTGAACGTCCATCGAGATTGGCACTGGGTTCATCCAGAAACAATACTTCCGGCTCCCGGATAAGCGCACGTGCCAGTGCCAGCTTTTGCCGCTCGCCGCCTGAAAGCCGTGCGGCTTGGGTGTCCAGCGCACGGCCAAGACCGATCCTTTGCGCCCAAGCCACTGCCGCCGCATTCGCCACGCTGCGCGGGGTGCCCAGCAGATCAAGCGGAAAGCGCAGATTGGCCAGCACCGTGCGGCGCAGCACGATCGGCGACTGAAACACATAGGCCTGTCGTATATTGGCCTCATGCGCGGGAAGCGCCCAGTCAGCTGCTCCGCCGCTAAGGCGCTCCAGCCCGTGCATGGCCCGCAAAAGCGTGGTTTTGCCCGATCCGTTCGGCCCAATAATGATGGTGATCCCTTCACCGCCAAGCGTCAGCGACACCGGACCCATCAAGGTCTTGCCGTTGCGCCGCACCACGGCGTCGGTCAATGTCAGGGGCAACAATCCGGCCATCACCAGCGCCCTTCCCGTTCGGTGCCCGAAAGCGCGTGAATGCCCAGATTGATCAGCAGCGCCAGTGCGATCAGCACAAAGCCCAAACCCAACGCCAGTGCAAAATCGCCCTTGCCGGTTTCCAGTGCAATCGCCGTGGTCAGTACCCGTGTCGCGTGATCAATATTGCCGCCCACAATCATGATGGCCCCCACCTCACCAATCGCGCGGCCAAATCCGGCCAACGCGGCGGTTAGCAGGTTGCGGCGCCCGTCCCAGATCAGCGTCGCGATGCGCTGCCGCTTGGTCGCATGAAGTGAGATCAGAAGGTCATGATACTCGGCCCACAACTCACGCATCGCCTGATGTGTGATAGAGGCTATCAGCGGGCTGATGATGATGACCTGTGCGATAATCATTGCGGTTGGGGTAAACAGCAGCCCCAGCACCCCAAACGGGCCAGAGCGCGAGAGCATAAGGTACACGATCAACCCCACCACAACCGGCGGCAACCCCATCAGCGCATTCAGAACCGCAATCACCGAGCGGCGAAACCGAAAGCGCTGCACGGCCAGAAGCGTCCCAAAGGGAATGGCTATCGTACTGGCGATCAGCAGCGCCGTAAGGCTCACCTGCAATGACCGCAGGCTGATCTCCACAAGCTCGGCGTCCAGCGTCACGATCAGGCGCAATGCCGCAGCAAGGCCCGCAAGAATGTCATTCATATTGTTTTGGCATGTTGCGGAGGCAATCCGATTTGCGTGGCCTTAGACCTTTTGTAAAAGGAGTTAAGCACAGACTTGGCGGAAATGCCAAGCGCGAAGGCGGGCAGTTTCAACGGAATATCCACCGCTTGAGCAATCACCTGAGAAAGTGATGCTCCAATTGGTTTGCCAATGGCGGCTAGGGTGCTAGGCCTAGGGGGAAATCGAAGAGGGCAGCACATGAAGATTGATGAATTCGGCGTGGAAATCTGGATGAACGCCTATGAGGACCACTGCGCCCTCAACCTTGCGGAAACCTGCGTGGAATCCCTGACCATCGCGGAACTGCTGGAGATATGCGGCAAGACCGATAGTTTCATGGCCGAGATTTTGCCGATGAAAATGACCTATGGCGCGATTGAAGGCTCCGACCGGCTGCGGGATGCGATTTGTGCGATGTACCTGCGCCAGTCGCGGGAAAACGTCGTGGTTACCCATGGTACCATCGGGGCCAATGCGCTGGTGCATGAAACCCTGGTGGAGCCCGGCGACCGGGTGATCTCGGTTCTGCCGACTTATCAGCAGCATTATTCCATTCCCAAAAGCTACGGGGCCGATGTCCATATCCTGCCGCTGCATATGCAAAACGGCTTCCTCCCCGATCTGGCGGAGCTGGAGCGGCTGGCGACCCCCGGGACCAAACTGATCACGATCAACAATCCCAACAACCCGACAGGCTCTTTGATGGATGCGGCGTTCTTGGAACAGGTTGCGGCCATCGCGCGGCGCTCAGGCGCCTATGTGCTGTGTGATGAAGTGTATCGCGGCACCGACCAGCAGGGCAGCGGCTTCACCACCTCTATCGCGGATATCTATGAGAAAGGCATCAGCACGGCGGGCATGTCCAAGGCCTTTTCGCTGGCGGGTTTGCGGCTGGGTTGGATTGCGGGGCCGACGGAATTGATCCGCGCCGTCTCTATCCACCGCGATTACAACACGATCAGCGTCGGTATGATCAATGATTACCTTGCCGCCATCGCGCTGGAAAACCGTGACAAGATTATCGCCCGCAGTCAGCGCATCACCCGTGAAAATCTGGCAATATTGGATGCGTGGGTCGCGGCAGAGCCGCTGATCACCTATCTCAAGCCCGCCTCGGGCACCACGGCGCTGTTGCGTTATCACATTGATATGCCAAGCCGGGATTTCTGTATCCGCCTGTTGCAGGAAACCGGCGTGATGCTGACCCCCGGTTCGGCGATGGATATGGAAGGCTGGCTGCGCATCGGCTACGCCAACAACCCCGCGATTTTGCGCGAAGGCCTCGGGCTGATGAGCGGGTTTTTGGCAAAGCTGGGTGCCGAGAAGCGCTGACGCCGCGCGAGGCCCAAAACTAAGCTGAAACGCTTCACATTTTATCTTTGCAAAAATACTTGCAAACGCATGTAATATTACTAGGCTTCTGCCATCCGGGCGGTGATCCCGCCCGATCAGCCAATGGGGGAGAATAAGATGAAGTCATCCGAGATATTGCAAAACCTTGGGGCGATGTTGCTGTCTGGAAAGGTTGATGTGGTGGATTGTTCGGGCGTTCTAGGGCCGGAAACCCCTTTGCTGAAACTGCCGCCGGATTTCGCCAAGGACACCCCGGCGATCGAAATTCATCGCATCAGCGAATATGACAGCAACGGCCCGTTCTGGGCGTGGAACTGGCTGAAACTGGGCGAACATTCCGGCACCCATTTTGATGCCCCCCACCACTGGATTACCGGCAAGGATTATGCCGATGGTTACACCGACACCCTGCCGGTGCAGCGCCTTATTGCGCCGGTCAATGTTTTGGATTTTTCAGCCGAATGTGCGGCAGACCCTGATTTTCTGCTGACCATCGACCATGTGAAGGCATGGGAGGCCAGGCATGGCGCGATCAATGCGGGTGAATGGGTTGTGATGCGCTCCGACTGGGATCAATACGCCGATGATGAGGCCAAGTTCCTCAACGCCGATGAAACCGGCCCGCATACGCCGGGGCCAACCGCAGAGGTAATCGAATATCTGATCGGCAAGGGCATTGTCGGCTGGGGCAGCCAGTGCATCGGCACGGATGCGGGGCAGGCGGCTGGCATGCCGCTGCCATTCCCGGCGCATAACCTGCTGCACAAGGCCAATTGCTACGGCCTCGCCAGCCTAGCCAACCTGTCGCAACTGCCTGCCAAAGGCGCGATCCTGATTGCGGCGCCGCTCAAGATCAAACGCGGCACAGGCTCGCCCACCCGTGCGCTGGCGTTGGTGCCAAAGGGCTAGGCCAAAGGGCTGGGGCTGCAACGGGGCAGGGCGCGCAGCCCCGCCCCGCTTGCCGGGAGATGTGCAAGATGAATGACCACCCGAAGATCAGCCCCGATCTTGCCCCGCCAAAACGGTTGGGGGAGCCAAAACGGTTGGGGGAGCCAAAACGGTTGGGGGAGATTGGCCTGTCCAACTTCGCGCCCTATCTGATGAACCGTATCATGGGCCGCTATAATGCCAGCCTGCGCGATGAGATGGCCGCCCTTGGCCTGACCACGCCCAAAATGCGGGCGCTGGCGGTGCTTTCGGTGATTGACGGCCCCTTGATCCGGGAGCTTGCGGTTTATGCGGTGGTCGAACAATCCACCCTCAGCCGTGCGCTGGACCAGCTGGAAAGCGACGCTTTGATCCGACGTGAGATGGACGCCTCTGACAGCCGCGCCACGCGGATTTACATCTCTGATGCTGGGCGGCGGGTGTTTGAAACCCTTTGGCCCGCCATGGCCCAAACCTATGCCCAGATGTTTCAGGGCATCGATGATGACGAGCGCCGCGCCTTTGTCGGCACCCTGCGCAAGATGCTGGGCAATATCCGCAAACACGATTTTTAGGGGGGCATCATGGCCGAACGGTCCTTCAAAGCCGAGGTTGAAGACCTCAAGCTGGGCGATGGCGATACCTTCACGGGTGAGGGAATTTTGGCCATCACCAAGGCGCTGCTGGAAAACGGCGTGGGCTATGTCGGCGGCTATCAGGGCGCACCGATCAGCCATTTGATGGATGTTCTGGCCGATGCCGAAGGCTTGCTCGCCGATCTTGGCGTGCGCTTTGAGGCGAATGCGTCAG
>CALEMZ010000268.1 GCA_937910975.1 uncultured Pseudorhodobacter sp.
TTTGAGGCGAATGCGTCAGAGGCGGCGGCGGCGGCAATGCTCGAGGCCTCCGTCCATTATCCCATTCGCGGCGCGGTGACGTTCAAAGGCCCGGTCGGGGTGAATGTGGCCTCGGATGCACTTGCAAACCTGTCATCCTCGGGCGTTACCGGGGGCGCATTGATCATTGTGGGCGAGGATTACGGCGAAGGCTCCTCAATCATGCAAGAACGCAGCCATGCCTTTGCGATGAAATCCCAGTTCTGGCTGTTGGACCCGCGCCCGAACCTGCCCTCGATCACCCGCGCCGTGGCGCAGGGGTTTGCGCTTTCAGAGGCGTCAAACAGCCCGGTGATGCTGATGGTGCGGATCCGGTCGTGCCATGTCACCGGCCAGTTCAAAACCCGCAACAACCGTCCGCCACCGCTCACGGTGCGCGATGCCCTGTCCAACCCGAGGTCCGATTTCAACCGCGTTGTCCTGCCGCCGATGGCTTATGTGCATGAGCAGGACAAGGTGAGAAACCGCTGGCCTGCCGCAGAACGCTTCATCCTCGACCAGCAGATGAATGAGCAGTTCGGCCGGGCATCGGCCCCCATCGGGATTGTGGTGCAGGGTGGCATGTACAACGCCGTGATCCGCGCGCTGCAACGGCTGGGCCTTGCCGATATCTATGGCGACACGCAGGTGCCGCTTTATGTGCTCAACGTCACCTATCCGCTTGTCGCCTCTGAATTTCTTGGCTTTGCCGCAGGAAAGAAAGCCTTGCTGGTGGTGGAAGAGGGTCAGCCCGAGTTTATTGAGCAAGCGCTCGGCTCCATGCTGTTTCGCGCCAAAAGCCCGGTGGAACTGGCGGGCAAGGATGTGTTGCCGATGGCCGGGGAATATACTGGGCAAGTGATGCTTGACGGGGTGGCGCAATTTCTGCGCAGCCACGCGCCAGACTTGCTGCCCGGTCAGGTCCGCGCCCCCAATGCCGATGCCCCTGCGATCCCCGACCTTTCCAAAACCGTGCCGATCCGCCCGCCGGGGTTTTGCACCGGCTGCCCCGAGCGCCCGATCTTTGCGGCGATGAAGCTGGTGCAAAAGGAAACCGGCAAGCTGCAAATCGCCGGTGATATCGGTTGCCATCTTTTCGCTTGCCTGCCGCCGTTCGAGATTGGCGGCGCAACCATGGGCTACGGCCTTGGCCCCGCCTCCAATGCCGCCTTTGATGGCGGCGGCGCGCGGCGCGCGGTGTCGATCCTTGGCGATGGCGGGTTCTGGCACAACGGGCTTTCCTCTTCCATCGGCAACATGGTGTTCAACAAATCCGATAGCGTCGCGGTGATCGTCGATAACTACTATTCGGCCGCGACCGGCGGGCAGGATGTGATGTCATCGCGCGCAGGAAATCCGACCAAATCCACCGGCAACCCGATTGCCCGCGCGTTGAAAGGCGTGGGGGTCAATTGGGTGCGGCAGGTGGACCGGACCTATGACGTGGCCCACATGCGCGATGTGCTGCGCGAGGCGCTGAGCACCGATTATGCAGGGCCGAAGGTGATCGTGGCCTCCTCCGAATGTATGCTCAACAAACAGCGCCGTGAAAAGCCGCTGCGCGCGCAGGCGATCAAGGATGGCCGCCGCGTCGACATCCCGCGCTTTGGCGTGGATGAGGATATCTGTACCGGCGATCACGCCTGCATCCGCCTGTCGGGCTGTCCGTCGCTGTCGCTTAAAAAGCTTGACGACCCGCTGCGCGATGATCCGGTGGCCAGCATCGACCAAACCTGCGTGGGCTGTGGCAATTGCGGCGAGGTGGCGGATGCTGCCGTGCTTTGCCCCAGCTTTTACCGCGCCGATGTGGTGCATAACCCTAGACCATGGGAACGCTGGTGGGCCGGAAAACGCGCGGCCTTTATCGCGAGGCTGCAAGCCCGCCGTGCGGCCAAACGCATCATCTTCGGGGGGCAGGCATGACCATTCAGGGAGCCATCACCCCGCAAGGGCCAGACCCGAAGATGGGCCAGATCATCAAGCTTGCGGTCATGGCAGTGGGCGGGCAGGGCGGCGGCGTGCTGACGGGGTGGATCGAGGCACTGGCCCGCGCGCAAGGCTTTGCCGTGCAGGCTACATCGGTGGCAGGTGTGGCACAGCGCACCGGGGCCACGATTTATTATGTCGAAATGGCCCCGCGCGCGGAGCGTGAGCCGGTCTTTTCGCTCGCGCCTGCAGCGGGGGATGTGGATGTGCTGATTGCGGCGGAAATGATGGAGGCAGGCCGCGCCATTCTGCGCGGCTTTGTGACGCCAGACCGCACGACGCTCATCGCCTCCACCCATCGCGCCTTGGCCGTGTCGGAAAAGATGGAGCCGGGCAATGGCATTGCCAACCCCGCCGAAGTGGTGGCCGCAGCCGAGATCGCCGCGCAGCGCATGGTGTTTCACGATATGGAGGCGCTGGCGCTGCAAAACGGTTCGGTCATTTCCGCTTCGCTCTTTGGGGCGCTGGCCGGTTCTGGCGCGCTGCCCTTCGCGCGTGAGGCGTTTGAGGCGGCAATCCGGCAGGGGGGCAAGGGGGTGGAGGCCTCGCTCCGCGCCTTTGCTGCCGGATATAGCGCCGCACAGGTGGGGGTGTCCGCACCGCTTTCGGTGGCCGAGGCTCCCTTTGCCCCAACCGTCCCCCCCGCGCTTTTGTCCGCGTGGGAGAAGGTGCAAAGCCGTGCATCGGCATTGCCAGCCCCGGTGGCGGAGATGGCGCTGCTTGGCTTGCAAAAGCTCGTGGATTTTCAAGATATCGCTTGCGGCGAGGAATACCTTTCCCGGCTGGAAATGCTTTTGCCCATGGACGACCCTGCAAAGGGCTACGCGCTGACGACGGAGGCCGCGAAGTACATTGCCAATGCCATGGCCTATGATGATGTGATCCGCGTGGCAGACTTGAAAACCCGTGCCGCGCGGTTTGACCGGATCCGGGGCGAGATGGGCGTGGGCGCCGCACAGATCATGCATGTCACCGAATTCATGCACCCGCGCGCCGAAGAGATTGCAGGTATGCTGCCCGCCAAATGGGGTGCGCGCGCCATGGCCGGCCCCCGCACGATGACCCTGCTGAACCGCTTGTTTGCCAAGGGGCGGCGGCTGCGCAGCGATGGGCTTTGGGCCTTCACCCAGCTTTACCTGATCGCGGGCCTGCGCCGCTATCGCCGCGGCACCCTGCGCCATACCCAAGAACAGGCGCATCTGGAGGCATGGCTGCAAGCCGCCCTGTCGCATCTGCCGCTATGCTATGATCTTGCGGTGGAGGTGATCCGCTCCCGACGCCTGATAAAAGGCTATTCCGACACCCATGCGCGCGGAATGTCGAAATTCGACCGGGTGATGGCAGGCATCGCCATGGTCGCTGCGCGTGATGATGCCGCAGACTGGGCACGCCGCCTGCGCGAGGCGGCGCTGAAGGATGAAGAGGGCCGCGCGCTGGACGGGGCTTTGCAGACCATCCGCTCCTTTGCATAGGCAAGCCGGTCTTTGCCCGCTTTCTGTCCGAGCTATAACTGGCCATAAATACGCTCCCCGTCTGGCCCTACGGACAGGCTTGGCAATGCGCGATAATTGCGGTCAATATTGTGCAATACGCCATCCTTCCGGGCCGCTTTGTTTCGCCCACCCTTCGCATAGGTGCTCCCATGGAATCCATGACCAAAAGCAACGACATGTCTGATGTGATCGAGGCAGATCGCGCCCATATCTGGCACCATCTGGTCCAGCACAAACCCTTTGAAACCGTGGATCCCCGGATCATCGTGGAGGGCAAGGGCCTGCGCGTCTGGGATGCCAAGGGCAAGGAACATCTCGACGCGGTGTCGGGTGGCGTCTGGACGGTGAACGTGGGCTATGGCCGCGAAAGCATCGCCCGCGCGATCTATGATCAGGTCCTGAAGATGAACTTTTACGGCGGCTCCGTCGGCTCTGTTCCCGGCGCGCAATTCGCCGAACGGCTGATCGAAAAAATGCCGGGGATGAGCCGGGTTTACTATGCCAACTCCGGCTCCGAGGCGAATGAAAAGGCGTTCAAGATGGTGCGCCAGATCTCGGCGCGCCACCATGGTGGGCGGAAATACAAGATCCTCTATCGTGACCGTGACTATCACGGCTCCACCCTCGCCACCATGTCGGCAGGGGGCCAGAATGAGCGCAACGCCCAGTACGGGCCTTTCGCGCCCGGCTTTGTCGAGGTGCCCCATTGCTTGGAATACCGCAAGCAATGGGACGTGGAAGATTATGGTCGCCGCGCGGCAGACGCGATTGAAGAGGTGATCTTGCGCGAAGGCCCCGATACCGTGGGCGCGCTGTGTCTGGAGCCGGTAACGGCGGGCGGCGGCGTGATTACGCCCCCGGTCGGCTATTGGGAGCGGGTGCAGGAGATTTGCACGAAGTACAACGTTTTGCTGCATATCGACGAAGTGGTTTGCGGCATGGGCCGGACCGGAACGTGGTTTGGTTATCAGAACTACGGTGTGAAGCCGGATTTCGTGACCATGGCCAAGGGCGTCGCCTCGGGCTATGCCGCGATTTCGTGCATGGTCACGACCGAGGCGGTGTTTGACCAGTTCAAGGATGATCCCAACGACCCCCTCTCCTATTTCCGCGATATATCCACCTTTGGCGGCTGCACGGCCGGCCCGGCGGCGGCGTTGGAAAACATGCGGATCCTGGAGGATGAAGACCTGCTGGGCAACACGCTGCGCATGTCAGAGCGGTTGATGGGCAACCTTCACGGCTTGATGGACAAGCACCGCGTGATCGGGGATGTGCGCGGCAAGGGCCTGTTTTGCGGCGCGGAACTGGTCGCGGACCGCGACAGCAAGGAGCCGGCGGATGAAAAGAGGGTCGCGGCCGTGGTGGCTGATTGTGCAGCACAGGGCGTGTTGATCGGCATGACAAACCGCAGCGTGACGGGGTTTAACAACACGCTTTGCCTGTCCCCGGCTTTGATCGCGACATCGGATGATATCGACCAGATTACCCATGCGATTGACAAAGCACTGACGAACGTCTTTTCGTAATTGATGCGATTATGCCCGGATGTTCGCACGCGAATATCCGGGCAATTTATTGAAATAAAATAACTTTCTGATTTTTCACCAAGTGCCAAGGCTAGGATGCAGTGACGCGAAACTTTTTATTCCAGAATTGAGCGGCGCGATTGGCAAACCGGAAAAACGCCGTTTTGTGCTTATTTTACAGTGGGTTATATTTTTCAGTTCTGGGATAATTGGTTACACTCATGCCACACGCTAAGTGATTGATTTTATTAAAACCGGAGAACATTGCGGACCCGATTGCGGACCCTAGTTATTTTCTTTGGATTGAGCCAATTTTCGGATGAGAGTGTCACCGTCAATCCATGACATACCCTTCTTGAACTGCCCGCCGCGCTGCTGAATCAGCACAAGGTGCTCTATATCTTCTTCAAGCGTAGTGATGTTCCCGAGCATGGTCGTGAGTTCTTGAGTGGCAACCGACTTTAACAGTGTATTGATGACAAGTAGTACGGTCGGCTTGGGGCAAACCCTTAGCACTCTGACAATAGCTTCCTCTTCGTCTGTCCAGTCGGGCCGTCCCTCAATCAGTCCCCCTACAACAGACGCTAAGTCTCCTTCGTCTGGAAGGCTTGGATCGTTGAAGTAACCTTCTGACACGCCCGTCTTTTGCACGATTTGTGCGATTGCAAACTCATTCGGAATAG
>CALEMZ010000269.1 GCA_937910975.1 uncultured Pseudorhodobacter sp.
GGCGCAGCTGCGTGGGCTCTCCTTGCATCCAGCACAGCTTTGGTGGCTGGCAACCCAAGGTTCCGCCCGCGCGCTGCGCACCGAGGCCAAGATTGGCAATATAGCCAAGGGCATGGAGGCGGATCTCGTGGTGATAGACCTCGCCTCCACCCCGGCCATTGAGCAAGCCACAAGGCGCGCCGAGACCATCTGGCAATCGGTTTTCCCCACCATCATGATGGGTGATGACCGAGCGATCAAGGCGGTCTGGGTCGGCGGAAAATTGGTCTAATACGGTTTGCGCGCTCAGTATGGCGGCGATAGGCTGCGGCCAGCCACCCCAACTCAGGCAAATCCATGCTAACCTTTTTGATCTTGGTGGCGATCATTGCCACGGCTGCGCTGCTCATGTATCCGCCGCTCGCCAATGCCCCGCTTTGGCGCGCGACGATCACGCCGCTGGCCTCGATCATCGGCAGTGGTTTTTTGGTGTTGGGACCAATTTTGACGGCCAGCTACGGGGCCTATGCGCCCTTGGTCATGGCGAGCTTGTGCCTTGTGGCTTATCTTTTCGGCAGCGCTATTCGCCGCAATATCACTGAACTTTACGCCGGCCTGCCCCGCGCCCCATGGGCAGAGCGGCTGGACATTGCAGCCTCATGGGTGCTGGCCTTCGCCTATATCATTTCGGTCAGCTATTACCTGAACCTGTTCGGTGCCTTTGGCGTCAGCTTGACCCCGCTGAACGATGCCTACCACGCCCGCTTGCTGACAAGTGCCGTTTTCATGCTGATCCTGGTCGTCGGTTGGACGCGTGGCTTTTCCGCGCTAGAGCGGATGGAGCAATTCTCGGTTGGGCTGAAGCTGGCGATTATCGCGGGGCTGCTGGTGGGGCTGATTGGTTACTTTCTCCGGCAAGAGGCGGCGCACCAACTGGCCCTCACCCCCCCAAGCCTAACCGGGTGGGCCCCGCTGATGGTGGCTTTTGGCTTGATCGTTACGGTGCAAGGGTTTGAAACCTCGCGATATTTGGGGGAAACATATTCCGCCGCTACGCGCATAGAGTCGATGCGCATGGCCCAGGGCTTCTCAACCGCGATCTACCTGATCTACATCGTCTTTCTGACTTTTTCCTTTGCGCCGGGGGATATGTCACTAAATGAAACCGCAATCATTGACATGATGGCAATTGTGGCCCCGATCCTGCCTGCACTTTTGGTCGCCGCAGCGCTCAGCGCGCAATTCAGTGCGGCGGTGGCCGATACAAGCGGCTCTGGCGGGCTTATGACAGAGCTGACGCGCGGCAGAGTTTCGCCGCGCCAAGCTTACGCGATTTTGGTAACCATCGGCCTGTGCCTGACATGGGCTGCCAATATATTTGAGATCATCAGCTACGCTTCCCGCGCCTTCGCGCTTTACTACGCGCTGCAAGCCGCAATTGCCGCCATCGGCGCGGGCCGACAAAGGCACCGCGCATTAGGCTTTTCCGCGCTTTCAGCACTCGGGGTTGCAATCGCGCTGTTTGGGCAATCGGTCGAGTAAAGTTATTCCTCGACCAATTCCCAGCCATCGGGGTCAAACCCGAATTTCAACGCAATCTCGGTCGCGCGCTTTTCCTCGGCCCAGATCGTGGTGGCAGAAATATCCATCGGCCCGATCCGCGCGTCCAGCGTCTCGCCATCCTCATCTTGCCGCGTGGTAAAACCCGCCGCCTTCAGCGCCTTTTCGCAAGCGGCAAAGGGGGCATCCACCTCATCCGCCAGAAACAGGAAATTCACGACTGCGCGCTTTGGCAAGGCTTCGATCTTGCCGATTTCGACAAAGGTTTCAAAGGTCTCGGCCTGTTGTGCCTTGTAATCATGGCTCATCGTGTGGTCCTTCCGATGGGTTTCCCCTTTCCTGCCGAAAGCGCAAGCCGTGTGCAAGGCCTATTCCCGCAGCGCCTGCGCCAGTTGGTTTTGCCGCGCGATTACGCGGGGCAAGTCAAGCGTAACCATCAGTCCATCCCGCACCACTTCGCGCCCCTCGACAATCAAATCACGCACCCGCATGGGGCCTGCCAGCAAAAACGCCACCCGGTCCCAAGACCCAGCGGCCTCAATCCCCGACACATCCCAAATCGCAATATCGGCGCGCTTGCCTGCCTCCAGCGATCCGCAATCGCTCCGCCCTAACACTTGCGCGCCGCCCAAGGTTGCAATCTCCAACGCCTCGCGCGCGCTCATCGCATCGGCCCCATATGCCACACGCTGTAACAACATGGCCTGGCGCGCCTCAGCCACCAGGCTCCCTGCGTCATTGCTGGCCGATCCGTCCACGCCAAGCCCCACCTTCACACCCGCATCCCGCATGGCCCGCACAGGCGCTATGCCCGAGCCGAGACGGCAGTTCGAGCAGGGGCAATGCGCCACGCCCGTGCCAGACTTGGCAAAGAGATCAATCTCTTGTCCGTCCAACTTCACGCAATGGGCATGCCAGACATCATCGCCCACCCAGCCCAATTCTTCGGCATATTGGCCGGGGCGGCAGCCAAATTTGGCCAGCGAATAGGCGATATCCTCATCGTTTTCCGCCAAATGCGTGTGCAGCATCACGCCCTTGTCGCGCGCAAGAATCGCGGCATCCCGCATCAGATCACGGCTGACGGAGAACGGCGAACACGGCGCAATCCCCACCCGCACCATCGCGCCCTCGGAAGCGTCGTGAAAGCGGTCCACCACGCGGATGCAGTCCTCCAGAATGGCCCCCTCCCGCTCCACCAGCGCGTCTGGGGGCAGGCCACCATCGCTTTCGCCAATGCTCATCGCGCCGCGCGTGGGGTGAAAACGCAAGCCCACCTCTGCCGCGGCAGAAATCGTATCATCCAGCCGCGCACCATTGGGGTACATGTAAAGATGGTCCGAAGTCAGGCTGCACCCGCTCAGCGCCAGTTCCGCCAAGCCCACCTGGGCGGAGGTGAAAATCTCCTCCGGACCAAAGCGCGCCCAGATCGGATAGAGCGTTTTAAGCCAGCCAAACAGCAACGCATCCTGCCCCCCCGGCACCGCCCGTGTCAGTGTCTGGTAAAGGTGGTGATGCGTGTTCACCAAGCCCGGCGTCACCACGCAACCCTTGGCGTTGATGATGCGCCCCGTGCTGGCAAGCCCCGGCCCCACCGCCACAATCACCCCATCACGCGCCAATAGGTCCGCGCCCGCAAGCTCGCGCCGCGCGCCGTCCATCGTGACAATGAAATCGGCATTTTTGATCAGAATTTCAGACATATGCATTCCCTAACTGCCCACCCCCTTCGGTGGATCGGGAAACGCCATGCACGACAGAAGGGGGATAAAGGACTCGTCGCATGCGAGGTAAGTTTAGCCGGTTTTGCCGCTTAGTCAAAGCGCCAAAGTGCCTGCACGTCCGGCCCCACAGCCATTTGCGAAGCAAGCCGCAACCGCGGCGCCTCGGCCAATGCAGCCAGCCCCAGCGGGCCAAGCGCCGCGCGCCCCTCATCCCCGATCAAGGCACCCCCGGTAAATGTTATCAGGTCATCCACCAGCCCCGCCCGGATCAAAGCCGCCGCCAGATCGGCCCCGCCTTCGCAAAGCACACGCGTCACCCCGCGCGCCGCTAGCTGCTGCATTGCCGCGCGCAAGTCCAGATGGCCCGCAGCCGCCTCGCAGCCCAGCAACTCCGCGCCCGTCTTTTCCCAAGCCGCGCGTGCCCCTTCACCGGCTTGTGGCCCGTGCAGCATCCATACCGGAACCGCGCGCGCCGTTTGCCCAAGCCGCCCCTGTGGACCGGTGCGCAGCGCACTATCCACCACAACGCGCAAAGGCTGATGCACTGCCCCCATATCGCGCACCGTCAGATCCGGGTCATCCGCCAAAGCCGTGCCAGAACCAACCATCACCGCGTCATGCGTCATACGCAACAGATGCACCGCGCGCCGCGCCTCTGGCCCCGTAATCCAACGGCTTTCGCCCGTTTGGGTGGCGATCCGTCCGTCCAATGTGGTGGCCAATTTCAGCGTAATCAGCGGCAAACCTAGCGTTACCCGCTTCAAGAACCCCCGGTTCAGCGCCCGCGCTTCCTCGGCGCAAAGCCCTTCCTCCACCGCAATCCCCGCCGCGCGCAAGCTTGCATGACCCTTGCCCGCCACCCGCGCATCCGGGTCCGTCAGCGCCGAGACAACGCGCGACACGCCCGCCGCAATCAGCCCTTCAGCACAGGGGGGCGTTTGGCCGTAATGGGCGCAAGGTTCCAGCGTCACAAAGGCCGTGGCCCCGCGCGCGGCCTCGCCCGCCTGGTCCAGGGCCATGCGTTCGGCATGGGGCCGCCCGCCAGTTTGGGTCCATCCCCGCCCGACAATCCGGCCTTTGCTCACGATTACACAGCCAACCGCCGGGTTGGGCCAAACACGCCCAAGGCCACGCGCTGCAAGCTGCAGCGCGTGGCGCATATGGGCATGGTCTTGGCTCATTCCTCGGTTGCACCACCGGGGCGCAGCTCTGACACGAACTTATCAAAATCATCCGCTGCCTGGAAGTTTTTGTAAACGCTGGCAAATCGCACATATGCCACAGTGTCGATCCGCGCGAGGCTTTCCATAACGATCTCACCAATCACTTTGGAATTGATGTCCGTCTCGCCCAGACTTTCCAGACGGCGCACGATGCCGCTGATCATCTGATCAATACGTTCCGGATCAATGGGACGCTTTTGCATCGAAATCCGGATGGAGCGTTCCAGCTTCGTCCGATCAAAATCTTCGCGTTTGCCACTGGATTTGATGACCACAAGGTCACGCAATTGCACCCGCTCATAGGTGGTAAAGCGCCCGCCACAGGCTGGGCAAAACCGCCGCCGCCGAATGGAAACGTGGTCTTCAGCCGGGCGGCTGTCTTTCACTTGCGTGTCGATATTCCCGCAAAATGGGCAGCGCATCGGCTGGTCCCCCTTCGTTTCTTGATTTTACTGCCTCAGATGCGGGGGTTTGCCCCCCTGCTTATCCCTAGAACTATAGGGAGGCGGATAAGTCTTGGGTAGTAGAAATTTGCCTATGCCAGATATAGGGGCGAGGTGTGGCGAAGAGGACTCAACCGCCCCAGAGGCTTTCATGCGGATTCTTTGCAATCTGTGCTATATTCGGCGCGATTGCATCGAAATTTCCCTCCTTATCCCAAGCCTGAAAGGACCCTGCATGACGCGTCTTACCGCCAAGGATTTTGCCCCCGAACTTCTGGAACTCTACGATTTCTATGCTCATGGAAAGATCACCAAGCGTCAGTTCCTCGAACAAGCCGGGCGATTTACTGCGGCGGGTATAACCGCCGCCGCCGTTCTTGGCATGATGAGCCCCGATTATGCGCTGGCCGAGCAAGTATCCTTCAATGATCCCGAAATCATCGGGGAATATGTGATGTACCCCTCACCCAATGGTCATGGCGAGGTGCGCGGCTATCTGGTGCGCCCTGCCAAGGCCGAAGGCAAGTTGGGGGCCGTGGTTGTTGTGCATGAGAACCGCGGGCTGAACCCCTATATCGAAGATGTCGCGCGCCGCGTGGCCAAGGCTGGCTTCATCGCTTTGGCCCCCGACGGTCTGACCTCTGTAGGCGGCTATCCCGGCAATGATGAGGCCGGGCGCGAGCTGCAAAAAACGGTCGATGGCGCCAAGTTGATGAATGATTTCTTTGCCGCTGTGGAATGGTTGATGGGCCATGATGCAACAACCGGCAAGGTTGCCATCACCGGATTTTGCTATGGCGGCGGGGTCGCCAATGCCGCCGCGGTGGCCTACCCGGAGCTTGCGGGTGCCGTGCCCTTCTATGGCCGGCAAGCCGCGGCGGAGGACGTGCCGCGTATTCAAGCCCCGTTGCTGATCCATTACGGCGCATTGGATGAGCGGGTGAATGCCGGTTGGCCCGCCTATGAGGCCGCTTTGAAAGAACATGGCAAGACCTATGAGGCCTTCATCTATGAAGGCGTAAACCACGGCTTCCACAACGACTCCACGCCGCGATATGATGAGGCGATGGCCAATTTGGCATGGGAGCGGACGGTGGCGTTCTTCACGAAAACGCTGACCTAAGCCCACGCTTAACGCAACATCGCGACAACCTCCCGCTGGTGCGGTTTGTCGCGATGTTCGAAAAGGTAAATCCCCTGCCAGATCCCCAGCGCCAACCGCCCGAAAATGACAGGTATTTGCAAGCTGGTCGGCAACAGCGCGGCCTTTATATGCGCGGGCATATCATCGGGACCTTCATAGGTATGCGTCAGATACGTCATCGCCAGGTCACTCGCGGGCGGCACGAGACGGTGGAAATATTCCCGCAGATCAGTCTGCACCCCAGGATCGGCATTCTCTTGGATCAGCAGGCTGGCGGAGGTATGGCGGATGAAAAGTGTTAGCAGGCCTTCCGGCTCAGCGTAGGTTTTGGCCCAAACGGCAACCTCAGAAGTGAAGTCATAGAGGCCGGGGCCGGAGGTGGGAATGGTGAGGGTTCTGTGCATCGGCCAATCATGCCGCGACGCCCCCGGACATTCAAGCCAGCCGCGCGGGTCCCGCCTGAACCGAGGAGGCCGAACGAAAACCTTACCAAACAAAAAGCGCCCCGAAGGGCGCTTTTCCAGATCACTGATCCAAGAACGATCTCAGCTTCCTTGATCTGCTCGGATGTTTCAATTTCCGCAGCGCCTTCGCCTCGATCTGGCGGATGCGTTCGCGCGTCACCGAAAACTGCTGGCCAACCTCTTCCAGCGTGTGGTCGGTGTTCATGCCAATGCCAAAGCGCATCCGTAGAACCCGTTCTTCACGCGGCGTCAGCGAGGCCAGAACCCGTGTCGTGGTTTCCTTCAGGTTCTCCTGAATAGCGGAATCCAACGGCAGCACCGCGTTCTTGTCTTCGATGAAATCGCCAAGCTGGCTGTCTTCCTCGTCGCCAA
>CALEMZ010000270.1 GCA_937910975.1 uncultured Pseudorhodobacter sp.
TATGCAGCCCCTTACTTTCGGGGGGGATTACCGCCCCAGCGGGGCTTGAGCCGCGCGCCCGCTTGCTTTCAGATCACGCCATGCTGGGCAAAGAGGTCATGCAGGTTTGCCTCAGGGCGCGCACCGATATGGCTGATCACTTCTGAAGCCGCGATATTACCCATTCGGGCGGCGGTCTTCAGGTCATGGCCATTGGTGATGGCCCAAAGGAACGCCCCTGCGAACAGGTCCCCAGCCCCAGTGGCATCCACGATATTGGTGGGCACGGCGGGCACATGCCAATGCTGGCCCTCGGACAAGATATGCGCGCCATCTGCACCATCGGTGCAAGCCAAGATAGCCACATCCTGCGCCGCTGCCTTCAGCGCCGCGTCATAATCCTCGGTCTGATACATCGACAAAATCTCGGCGCGGTTCGCGAAAAGCAGGTCTACATCTTCCACAATCATCTTGCGGAATGCGTCGCGGTGGCGTTCAACACAAAACGCATCCGACAGCGTGATCGCAACACGCCCGCCAGCGCCCTTGCAGGCGGTAATGGCCTTGGCAAAGGCTTGGTGGCTTTCCGGCCCGTCAAAGCGGTAGCCTTCCAGATATATCCATTCCGCCCGTGACATCTGGTCTTCGTCAATATCCGAGGGGCTCAAAAACTCTGTCACGCCCAAATAGGTGTTCATCGACCGCTCGCCATCCGGCGTGACCAGCACGATGCAGCGCCCGGTTTCCTGTGCCTCAGATTTCGGGGCCAGTTTGGTTTCATACACCGCCCCTTGCGCCCGCAGGTCATGCGCAAAGATCGCACCAAGCTGGTCGTCTTTTACCTTGCCAACATAGGCTGTGCGCCCGCCCAGATGGGCCACACCCGCAATGGTGTTGGCCGCAGAACCGCCCGAGATTTCCTTGGCCGGGCCGATGCGGTTGTATAGCTCCACCGCGCGGTCCATATCGATCAACTGCATGATGCCCTTACCGATTCCGTTATCGGCCAGAAAGCTCTCATCCGCACGGGCCAACACATCAACCATCGCATTGCCGATGCCGACCACCTGAAACGTCTTCATATCGTCTTTTCCTCATAAGGGCACAGATCGCGGATCGGGCAGATACCGCATTTGGGTTTTCGCGCGACACAGATATAGCGGCCGTGCAGAATTAGCCAGTGATGCGCGTGTTGCTGAAATTCGGCGGGGATATTGTCTTCAATCGCGCGCTCGACCACATCCACATCTTTGCCGGAGCAAATCCCTGTGCGGTTGCCGATGCGAAAGATATGCGTATCGACCGCCTGCGCAGGCATGTGAAACCACATGCTCAGCACCACATTTGCCGTCTTACGCCCCACGCCCGGCAGCGATTGCAACGCGGCACGGCTGGAAGGCACCTCGCCGCCATAGTCATCCACCAGAATACGACTGAGCTTGATGACATTTTTGGCCTTGTTGCGAAACAGACCGATGGTCTTGATCGCCTCCATCAAGGCCTCTTCCCCCAGATCAAGCATCTTTTGCGGGGTGTCTACGGTGGCGAACAAGGGCCGCGTGGCTTTGTTCACGCCCACATCGGTCGCCTGCGCTGAAAGCGCCACGGCCACCAGCAAAGTATAGGCATTGGTGTGAAACAATTCGCCCTTGGGTTCCGGCTCCAACGCCTGAAACCGGGTAAAAACCTCATGGATGGTCTGGTAATCCATTTGCTTTGCCATGACCAAAGCCTATGCCGAACTTGGCGCGGTGCCGCAAGCCTTTGGGCTTGAATTTGTTGCGGGCTTTTTAGGCACCGCGCCCCAACCCGGCCAATGCGCAGGAAACGGGTCGCTAGCGCGCAGCTCTGGCGCTAGGATCAGCGGCGAAAGGGAGGCCCCGATGCCAAGCGATCTGAGCGATAGCTATCATTTCCACGTCATGCGCCGCGCGATTGACGCCATCGACGCACAAGACGGCCCCATGCAGCTGGAACAACTCGCCGCGCAGATGGGCATGAGTCCGGCGCATTTTCAGCGCTTGTTCTCGCAATGGGTCGGGGTCTCGCCCAAACGCTATCAGCAATATCTGACACTGGACCATGCGCGACGCTTGCTGGCGGAGCGGTTTACGGTGCTGGAAACCTCTCTGGCGACCAACCTTTCCGGCACCGGGCGGCTGCATGATCTGTTCTTACGCTGGGAGGCGATGAGCCCCGGCGAATACGCGTCGGGCGGTGCAGGGCTGACCATTCGCTGGGGCTGGTTCGACAGCCCTTTTGGCCCGGCCTTGGTGATGGGCACCGAAAAGGGCATCTGTGGCATCGGCCTCGCCGCCGAAACAGGCGAAGCGCATGCAATGGAAGACCTGATTTCGCGCTGGCCCAAGGCCGCGTTCGTTGAAGATGCGATGATGCTGCGGCCTTGGGTGCTTGCGGCCTTTGGGACAACCCATGACGCGCAGGAAAAGACCCCGATTTACATGATCGGCGCCCCGTTTCAGATTAAGGTGTGGGAGGCGCTCATGCGTATCCCCTCGGGCCATGTGACCACCTACTCGGAAATTGCCGCCGCAATCGGCCACCCCAAGGCGGTGCGCGCCGTTGGTACTGCCGTCGGGCGCAACCCGGTAAGCTGG
>CALEMZ010000271.1 GCA_937910975.1 uncultured Pseudorhodobacter sp.
CCGGGGCCGGGGTGCAGGGCAATGGTCTGGGTTTATCCATTTGCCGCAGCATGGCGCGTCAAATGGGCGGAGATCTGGTGATTGCCGAAAACGCACCCAACAAAACCGGCGCGCATTTTATCCTGACGCTAAGCGTAGCCCCTGCTGCCCCCGCCGATCCTCCGCTGCCCGTGTCGCAGCCGGTTGCAGCCACCGCCACGGGCCCTGTCCCGCCCGACCCGGGCTCAAGCTCAAAGCCAACGTCAAGCATCACCTCCGGGCTTCAGGTGCTGGTGGTTGATGACATCGCCACCAACAGACTTGTCGCCTCCACATATCTGCGCATGTTGGGTGCAACGATGATCGAGGCGGCCAGCGGCGAGCAAGCCCTCAAAATCCTGATAAATGTTGTGCCGGACCTTATACTGCTGGATATGAACATGCCCGGAATGAACGGCATGCAGACGCTGGAAAAGATCCGCGCGTTGCCGGGCAAGGCCGGACGCACCCCGATCATCGCCATGACGGCGAATGCCATGGAGGAACATCGCAACCTTTATCTCTCCAGCGGCGTGGATGGCTACCTGGCCAAGCCCATCAACCCCACCAGGATAGAAGTCGAGATCAATGCGGTGCTGCACAAAGGCGCGGCAAAACCCTCAGGCTAGTTGTTTCGTCCCGGCATCAGGTGGAATGGATCTGCTTGGCTTTGAGGCGGCGTGCGAAGTTGTAGGCCGCGATGAAGTTCGCGATATGCCTGCACCGTTGCAGGGCTGACCGTGTCAGGTGCGGGATCGAAACCTGCGACACCGTATTGCTGCTCGGATGGCGCGCGTGCCCTCCCGGCAGATTTCGCCTGCTGGGTAACAGTGCGTGGCGCCCCCATGACGAGCTTGCACCATAGTGCGGCCTTCCATCCCAACGAAAGGATCACACCATCAAACCGCAGGAGCAAACAGCCCTGGGTGCTCAGGCCATTCCCGTATGATGCCGCCGACGCACGGAGGCAGGACGCCCCGCCAGCGAAAGCTGCGCGTCATTGCGGGCGCGGGTTGCCACCAGCTTGCCTTTGGATACCACAGCCAGACGATCCGGGCGCAGGCGCAGCGCCTCCACCGGGCCACCGGCATCAAGCACCACGAGGCTGGCTTGTGCGCCCACATGCAGCCCATAATCCGCCAAGTTCATGATCGCCGCGTTTTGCGCTGTAACCATATCAAAACAGCGCGCCATCTCTTGTGGTGAGGTCATTTGCGCCACATGCAGCCCCATGAAGGCGACATCAAGCATATCGGCGGTCCCAAGGCTGTACCACGGGTCCAGTACGCAATCCTGGCCCCAGCCGACGGTGATGCCATGAGCCTGCATTTCCTTCACACGAGTCAGGCCGCGACGTTTGGGAAATGTGTCATGCCGCCCCTGAAGCGTGATGTTTATCAATGGGTTCGGGATGGCGCACATCCCGCTTTCGGCGATCAATGGCAGCAGTTTGGAGACATAGTAATTGTCCATTGAATGCATGGAGGTCAGGTGGCTGCCCGCCGCCCTGCCGCCAAGCCCGTGGCGCGTCACCTCCATAGCGAGGGTTTCGACATGGCGGGAAAGGGGGTCATCCGTCTCATCGCAATGCAAATCCAGCATCAACCCACGATCCGCCGCGATCCGCGCAAGATCGGTAACGGAGGCGGCGCCTTCGGCCATTGTGCGTTCGAAATGTGGGATGCCGCCGACCACATCCACGCCCATATCTAGCGCCCGGATCAGGTTTTCACGCCCGGTTTTGCTGCGATACAGCCCGTCTTGCGGAAAGGCCACCAATTGCAGATCGAGGTATGGCGCGACGCGGGCCTTCACCTCCAGCATCGCCTCCACGCCGCGCAGATGGTCGGGCGTGGTATCGACATGGCTGCGGATTGCCAGAAGCCCCATCGACACCGCCCAATCGCAATATTCCACCGCGCGGGCAATCATCTCATCCACCGTCGCGATATCGCGCAACTCCCCCCACAGATTGATACCCTCCAACAAAGTGCCAGAAGCGTTGAGGCGGGGCGTGCCGTAGGATAGGGTGGCGTCCATGTGAAAATGCGGATCCACGAAGGGCGGGCAGACCAAATCTTCTTTCGCATCAATGGTTTGTGCGGCGTTATTTGGCAGTTGGCCAATCGCGGCAATCCGATCCCCCGTAATGCCGATATCAGCGATTGTACCATCGGGCAGCGTGCCGCCCTTGATCAGAAGGTCGAACATCAGCGTTCCCCTTTGTTGTATGGGATCATGAGGGCCGCGGGTACGGACGCGCGGCGCGACATCAAGATGAGGGCTAGGATGGAAAGGATATAGGGGGCCATCAAGAACATCTGATAGGGTACAACCTGCCCGATTGGGGTTTGTTGCAAGCGGATTTGCAGCGCGTCAAACCCCGCGAAGAGAAGCGCGCCCAAAAGCGCCTTACCGGGTTTCCACGCACCAAAAACGACCAGCGCAATGCAGATCCAACCGCGCCCATTGACCATCTCAAAAAAGAAGCTGGAGAAAGCCGAAAGCGTAAGGAACGCCCCCCCCACAGCCATCAGCCCGGAACCCACGATCACCGCCCCCATGCGCAACCCCGTGACGGAAAGCCCTTGGGCTGCCACCGCATTCGGGCTTTCGCCCGCAGCACGGATCGCAAGGCCCAGGGGCGTGCGATAAAGGATAAGCGCGGTGAGCGCCACGGTGCCAAAGGCCGCGTAGGTAAGTGCGGTTTGTGCAAAAAATGCTGGGCCGAAAAGAGGAATATCAACAAGATAGGGAATCTCGAAGGGTTGAAAAGGTTCGATTTTTGGTGGGCTGGTGACTTCTGGCAAAATCAGCCGATAGGCAAAATAGCTTGTGGAGGCGGCCAGAAGCGTGACGCCAAGACCCACGACATGCTGACTTAGGCCGAAAGGCACAGTCAGCGTGGCATGCAGCAGGCCAAAGAGCATTCCGGCCATCATTGCCACCGCGACCCCGCCCCAAAGCCCCGCGCCAAGATAGACCGCCATCCAGCCCGAAAACGCGCCGATCACCATGATCCCCTCAATCCCGAGGTTCAAAACGCCCGCGCGTTCGCAGATCAACTCCCCCATCGTGGCAAAGATCAGAGGCGAGGCGATGCGCACCGCAGCGACCCAAAAGCTGGAGGTCAGCAGGATTTCAAACAGGGCCATCATCCGCGCACCACCCGAAACTTTGTGAGGCCAATGGCCAGAACCATGAGGAGGAGCGCCGTGGCCAGAAGCATATCGGCGATATAGGTCGGAACGCCTGCCGCGCGGCTCATACTATCCGCACCCACAAAGATGCCCGCGACAAAAATTGCAGTAACAACAACGCCTAACGGGTGCAAAAGCGCCAGCATGGCGACGATGATGCCCGTGTAACCAAAGCCCGGAGACAGATCGAGCGAGAGATGGCCCTTCAGCCCCGCGACCTCTGAAAACCCCGCGAGGGCTGCAAGGCCACCCGACAAAAGCGCGGTTTTCACCAGCACTAGGTTGACCGGGATACCCGCAAAACGCGCAGCTTGGGGGTTTTGCCCGACAGCACGCATTTCATAGCCCAACGTGGTGCGGGTTTGTACCAGCCAGATCAGCATCGCCGATATCAGCGCCAGCGCAAAGCCCCAGTGCAATCGCAGCCCTGTGACAATGCGCGGCAATCGCAGATCTCGGTCCAGCGGCGCGGATTTCGGCCATCCCATGCCCATCGGGTCTTTCATCGGGCCTTCAAGCAGGTAAGATACCAACAATATCATGATAAAATTGAACAAAAGCGTAGTTACAACCTCATCCACACCAAAACGGGTTTTCAGGATCACCGGGCCAAGCAAGATCACCGCCCCCGCAACCATCGCGCCCAAAGCCATGATCGGTAGGGCAAAACCGCCCATCCCCGACAAAGCAGAAGTGCCAAGAATAACGGTCACGATGGCCCCGGCGTAAAGCTGCGCCTCGGCCCCGATGTTCCAAAGCTTGGCCCGGAAGGCGACGGCTATGGCAAGGCCGGTAAAGATCAGCGGTGTCGCGCGGTTCAACGTTTCCAGCAAAGCAAATTTGGAGCCCGCAGCCCCTTTAACGATAAGGCCCAGAGTGCCGAAGGGCTCCGCCCCCGCAAGGGCAGCCAGAAGCGATGCTATGATGACGGTGGCAGCCAGCGCCAGCGCCGGAAAACCGAGACGGCGCGCGAGGCTCGGATTGGCGATGGGTTCAAGCCGCATGGGTAAAACCTTGCCCCGCCATCCACAGCCCCAGTTCGGCGGCGGTCAATTGCCCGCGCTCGAATTCAGGTGAGAGGCGTCCTTCAGAGATAACATGAATAACGTCTGATAAGCCTATGATTTCATCAAGGTCTTCTGAAATAAGCAGAACGGCCGCACCCGCCTTTCGGGCCGCCAAAAGCCGGCCATGGACATAGGTGATCGCACCGATATCAAGGCCCCGAACGGGTTGATTGGCCAGGATGATCTTTGGCGAAAGCTCCAACGCGCGCCCCAAGATCAGCTTTTGCATATTGCCGCCGGAAAGCTGCCGGATGGGACCGGATGGGCCGGGGCAGCGCACGTCATATGTGTCGATCAAATGGCGGGTATGTGCCTCGGCGGCGCGCCAATTCATCAGGCCGTTTTTACTGTAAGGTGGGGCGGCATAGGTTTCCAGAATGGCATTCTCGGTCAGCGAAAAATCGGCGATGGTGCCGGTTTTATGGCGATCCTCGGGGATGCGAGCAATGCCTGCGGCGACAGCGGCACGCGGGGTCCAGCGCGGCGGGGTTTCGGGCAATTCCAGCCCGCCCGATTGCGGGGTGATCAGGCCGGAAATCAGATCCGACAAGGCCGATTGCCCATTGCCAGAAACCCCCGCAAGCCCGCTGATCTGGCCCGCCCGCAAGGCAAGCGTGACAGATTTAAGCCCCGGTGCAGTGCCTTGATCGCGGGTAGAGACATCGCGCAACCGCAAGAGCGCGGGGCCGGGCGTAAGGGGCGTGAGTTTCGGCGGGGTGATCTCGGCCCCAACCATCAGTGCTGCAAGCGCGTGGCGGTCGGTATCGCGGGTCGCAACCTCGCCCACCAGACGCCCGTGACGCAAAACGAGTACGCGGGAGGATATTGCCATAACCTCATGCAATTTATGAGAAATAAATACAACTGAAAGCCCAGATGCGACCGCGCGGCGCAGAGTTTCGAACAGCGCATCGCTTTCTTGAGGGGTCAGTACGGCGGTGGGTTCATCCAAGATCAGGATGCGGGCATCGCGATAGAGTGCCTTGAGGATTTCCACCCGCTGGCGCTGGCCCACGGTAAGCGTGGCCACAATGGCATCCGGGTCCACGACAAGGCCGAAATCATCGGCGAGCCGGGCCAGTTTCGCGCGCGCACGGGCGCGCCCAAGCCCGGCGTACCAGAGCGGCACGGTGCCAAGTTGAATATTTTCCAGCACGGTCAGGTTATCAGCCAAGGTGAAATGCTGATGCACCATCCCAAGCCCCGCCGCGAGGGCCGCACGCGGATTTCCGGGCGGCAAGGGCGCGCCAAACAGCTCCACCGTGCCCTCATCGGCGGTATATTGGCCAAAAAGGATATTCATCAGCGTGGTCTTGCCTGCGCCATTTTCGCCAAGCAAAGCAATTACTTCTCCGCGATGCAACTGCATGCTGATCGCGTCGTTCGCGGTTAATGCACCGAAACGTTTCGTGATGTTGTTGAGGCGCAGAACAACATCCTGCGCCTCGGGTCTTGTGTCGGTCACGATGATTTCGGCTCTTCGTCGTTGACCTCGACCGTAAAGGTGCCAGCCCTGATGGCGGCTTCGCGTTCGGCCACCAAGGCCATGGCTTCGGCCGGAACCTTGCCTTCAAACGTACCCAATGGGGCCAGCGAACAACCACCTTCCTTCATAAAGGAATAGGTGCCGTAGTTGGCGGCCTTGAACGTGCCAGCCTGAACGGCGGCGACAGCCGCGTTGAAGGTGGGTTCAAAATGCCAAATCGCAGAGGCGACGACGGTATCGGGGTAATCGGCTTGGGTATCGATTACGTTGCCGATCGCCAAAACGCCCTTTTCCATCGCTGCATCTGAAACGCCAAAACGTTCAGCATAAAGCATATCGGCACCGTTCTCGATCATCGCAAAGGCGGTTTCCTTGGCCTTCGGCGGATCAAACCATGAGCCGATGAAGCTGACCTGAACTTTGATATCCGGGTTCATTTCGCGCGCACCAGCCACAAAAGCATTCATAAGCCGATTTACTTCGGGGATCGGGAAGCCGCCGACCATGCCGATATTGCCCTTGGTCATCGCGCCTGCGATGATGCCCGAAAGGTAGCTGGCATCTTGTATATAGTTATCAAAGACCGCGAGGTTCGGTGTCGCATCATCGGGCATGAAGCTGGACCCCATAAGGAAAGCGACATCGGGGTAATCGGCGGCCACTTCGCGCGCCTCTTGCTCTACCCCGAAAATCTCACCCACAATCAGTTGCACACCGGCTTCGGCATATTCGCGCATGACCCGCGGGTAATCGGTGTTGGAGACGTTTTCGGTGAAGCTATAGTCCACCTGCCCTGCGGCCTTTGCAGCCTCGGCGGCGATATGAATGCGGCTGACCCATTGCTGTTCCACCGGAACGGTATAGATGCCCGCGACCTTGAGTGGCGTTTGGGCACGAATTTGCGCAGGCAAAAGCCCCGCCCCGAGCACGGCCCCTGCCCCCATAAGTATGGCGCGGCGTGTCGGCAGATACTGTATCTTGTTCATATTGGTCCCCGATCCCTGTTGCTTGAGTTATTTGACCATATGGTAAAGGCATTTACCGATTCGTCACAAGCAAACTGACAAGGATTACCGTACCAACCACAGGGGAATCGCATTTGGATTTTGACAAAGTGTTTTGAATAGATTCTTGGAG
>CALEMZ010000272.1 GCA_937910975.1 uncultured Pseudorhodobacter sp.
AATCCCCAAAGCGGATAAGGAACGCCGGATTGAAGAGGTCGCTGCGATCCTGTCGATGACCGAGTATCTTGATCGCAGACCCGCGCAGCTTTCGGGCGGGCAGCGCCAACGGGTGGCGATTGGCCGCGCGATGGTGCGCGACCCGGCAGTGTTCTTGTTCGATGAACCGCTGTCGAATTTGGACGCACAATTGCGGGCGCAAATGCGGTTGGAGATCAAGAAGCTGCATTTGCGTGTCGGCACCACCATCATCTACGTCACCCATGATCAGGTCGAGGCGATGTCCATGGCTGACCGGATCGTAATTATGAAAGACGGTCATATTCAGCAGATTGGCACCCCTTCCGAGGTGTTTCACCAGCCTGTGAATGTTTTTGTGGCGCAGTTCATTGGTGCGCCGTCGATGAATATGCTGCAAGGCAAGGTGACAGCCGGGGGAATCGAGGTGGCTGGCCGCCAGATCGCGCGCGACACTGGGCGCGGGCTTGGCAGCACCCTGACCGTGGGCATTCGCCCTGATGATTTACTTGTGAGCGATACGCCGGGCAGCTTTGAAGGTCGGGTGATGGTGTTGGAGCCTTTGGGCTCTGAAACGCTGGCGCATGTCGATATCGGCGGGCAAGAGGTGGTGGCGCGTGCCGATGGTCGCAGCCCGCCTGCTTTGGGGGCAATAGTGCAATTGGCGGTGGAGCCTGCGAACCTGCATCTCTTTGGCGATGACGGGAAGGCGATCCGATGACTTCACGCCCCAAAGGTCGGGGGGTCGGAAATGGACCCGCAGGCAAGCGGGTGCTTTGCACCGGGCGGCTTTATTGTGATCTGGTGATGGCCGGGCTTTCTGCTCCGCCAGCGCCGGGGCAAGAGGTCTATGCCGAAAGCCTTGTGCTGACTGCAGGTGGCGGTGCCTTTATTACGGCGGCCTATCTTGCCGCCTTGGGGCGCGCTGTGGGGTTGGCCGCTACGATCCCCGCCGAACCTTTTGCCGGGCCGATTGCCGCGGAGCTAACAGAATCAGGGGTGGGCCTTTCGGCCTGCACCTATGCCCCGCTTGGGCAGGACCCGCAGATCACGGTGGCCATGATCACTGGCGGCGACCGGGCCTTTGTCAGCAGGCGCGCTGGCCCCGCGATGCCCGAAACGCTGGGGCCGCTTCTGGCAGCGCGGGCTTTTGATCATTTGCATATCGGCGAATTGGCCAGCCTGGCCGAGATGCCGTGGGTCGTGGCTGAGGCAAAGGCGGCTGGCATGACCGTGTCGCTCGATTGTGCGTGGGATGCCGAAGTGTTGGCGCGCCCCGATCTGGTGCAGCTTTTGGATCAGGTCGATGTGTTTTTACCCAACCGCGCCGAAAGCAACGCGCTGTTGCGCCATGCGCCACTGGGCCAATATGCTCCCTTGGTGGTGGTGAAGGATGGCGAGAATGGAGCCAGCGCCATAGCGGGCGGTGAAACCTTGCACCGACCCGCTTTGCCAGTTGAGGTTGTGGATACCGTCGGCGCGGGCGATGCGTTCAACGCAGGCTTTTTGGATCGCTGGCTCGATGGTGCGGCGCTTGCCGAATGCCTTGATGCAGGCGCGCGCACCGCTTGTGTTGCGCTCGCGCGGCAAGGTGGTGCGCGTGGGTTGGGCCGTTTGGCGCGGCTGCGGTCTGCGGCGGAATAAGATAGAGGCACCAACCCCTCAATCTCTTGCCCCGAAGGCGATGGGCTACACGGCGGGGTTCACCGAAATATACCTGCTGAACATTGGGGTTTGGCCTATCATCTGGTTTCTCAGGCCCGCGAGAGAATGTAATGTTCTTAGGCGACCCCGCACGGTTTGACATGGCGCAGGGGCTTTGCACGCTGGGTCTGGCAAACAAAGACGCGCTTCTGACGCTGACCGCCGCCAAACTCGCTGCGGGTGTGCAGATGGCGGATGTGGCGCGCGAGAAGGAAACCAAACCCGCCGAGGGCGCGGCCGGATCGGTGGCGCATCGCGTTTGCTCAGCCGTCTGCCCGCTGGCGCGATGGATGTCTGGAAAATCCCGTTCTATGGCAAAATGCAAAAAGGCCCGGCATAGCGACCGGGCCTTTTTTCACTTCCCGAACTTGCCGCGCAAAGCATCGGCAAAGGGGTTGGCGCTGGGGCTGGCTTTGGGCGGTGCGCTTTGCGTGGGCGCGGGCTTGCCCTTGGGCGGGGACGGGCGCTGGCCGCGCTCCTCCCGGCGCTCAGCGGCCTGTTCGCGCGCCTCGCCGCTGTCTTTCTTCATGGTCAGGGCAATGCGCTTGCGCGGCACATCCACCTCCACCACGCGCACTTTCACCACATCGCCAGCCTTCACCACCTCATGCGGGTCCGACACGAACTTATCGGCAAGCTGGCTGACATGCACCAACCCATCTTGATGCACGCCGATATCCACAAAGGCCCCGAAAGCCGCCACATTCGTCACCGTACCTTCCAGCATCATGCCGGGTTTAAGGTCTCTGATGTCTTCGACCCCGTCGGCGAAGGTCGCTGTTTTGAACTCCGGGCGCGGGTCGCGGCCGGGTTTTTCCAGCTCTGACAGGATGTCCTTGATCGTCGGCAGGCCAAAACGCGCATCAACAAAATCCATCGGGTCCAGTTGCGCGAGCTTGGGCGAGCCCATTACCTCACGCAGGTCGCGGCCACAGGTGGTCACAATCCGGCGCGCCACGTCATAGGCTTCGGGGTGGACGGATGAGGCATCCAGCGGTTCTGTCCCGCCAGTGATCCGTAAAAACCCTGCGGCCTGTTCAAACACCTTGGGGCCAAGGCGTGCGACCTTCAACAGATCGCGACGTTTGGCAAAGGGGCCATTGGCATCGCGATGCGCCACGATCGCCTCGGCCAGCCCCGGCCCAACGCCTGACACCCGCGCCAGAAGCGGGGCAGAGGCTGTATTCAAATCTACCCCCACAGCGTTCACCGCATCTTCCACCACAGCCTCCAGAGAGCGGCCAAGCCGGTGCTGGTCCACGTCATGCTGATACTGGCCCACACCAATGGCCTTAGGTTCGATTTTCACAAGTTCGGCCAGCGGATCTTGTAATCTACGCGCAATCGAGACGGCACCACGTAAGGAAACATCAAGATTGGGGAATTCTTTGGCGGCGAGTTCCGAGGCGGAATAGACCGAAGCCCCTGCCTCGGAAACCACAACCTTGGTCGGCTTTTTCGCGGTTGCGGGCAGTACTGCCAGCAAATCAGCGACCATCTTTTCAGTCTCGCGCGATGCGGTGCCATTGCCGATGGCGATCAGGCCGACACCGTGTTTCCCGATCAGTTGCGCAATCGCGACCTGTGCGCCGCGCAGGTCGTTCTTCGGCTGGAACGGATAGACGGTATCGGTGCCCAGAAGTTTGCCCGTGGCATCCACCACTGCAACCTTCACGCCCGTGCGAATGCCCGGATCAAGCCCCATTGTAGCCATGCCGCCTGCGGGGGCAGCCAGCAGCAGGTCCTTGAGGTTGCGTGCAAAGACGCGGATTGCCTCGGCCTCAGCCCGGTCGCGCAAATCGCCCATCAGGTCCAGCGTCAGCGAGGTTTTCAGCTTGATCCGCCAAGCCCAGGCCGCGACCTCGCGCAGCCATTGGTCAGCCTTGCCGTTGCCACCCGCTTGCAGTGCTGCACCGCAGCTTTGTTCTGCCGGGGATTGGCCACGCGGGGCTTCCGGGTCCACCTCCAGATCAAGGGTCAGAAAGCCTTCGTTGCGGCCCCGAAGCATGGCCAGAACCCGGTGCGAGGGGGCGGAGTGCCACGGTTCGGAATGGGCAAAGTAATCAGAGAATTTCGCGCCTTCGGCCTCTTTGCCCGCAACAACGCTGGCGGCGAGGCGCCCCACGGATTTCATATGGTTGCGCAGCGTGCCCAGAAGGGTCGCATTTTCTGCCAGCCCCTCGGCGATGATATCACGCGCGCCCTCAAGGGCTGCTTTGGTATCGGGTACTTCGGCGTTTATGTAGCTACCTGCAAGCGCCTGCGGATCGGCGGCTCGGTTGGCCAGCAATGCCTCAGCCAATGGCCCGAGGCCGTTTTCGCGGGCGATCATCGCGCGGGTGCGGCGCTTGGGCTTATAGGGCAGGTAGATGTCTTCCAGCTCGGCCTTGGTGGTGGCTTTGACGAGGCTCGCGCTCAGATCTTCGGTTAGCTTGCCTTGCTCCTTGATCGAGGAGAGAATCGTGGCACGACGGGCCTCCAACTCTCGCAGATAGGAAAGCCGTTCGGCAAGGGTACGCAACTGCGTGTCATCAAGCCCCCCCGTCGCCTCTTTGCGGTAGCGGGCGACGAAGGGCACCGTGGCCCCGCCATCAAGCAGGTCCACGGCGGCGCTGACCTGGCTGGGGTTGGCCGCGATTTCACTGGCGATGAGGCGGGCGATGGGGGCGGCGAGATCTGGGGTCATATTCTTCCGGTCCAAGGATGTGGAGCCGGACCATAGCCAGCGTATGCGCCGGGGCCAAGGGGGAATAGGCGGCATCAGATCAGGGGAATCAGTGGGCCCTGCCATCGCGAGCAGGCAGGAGGGCGAAACGCCGGGAGCATGGAGGCATTTCAAGTGCGGGCGCCCCATGAAATGCCGGACCCGAAATCTGCGCTTAGTGGGGCTTTTGCAGCAATGATTGCAGCCCGATGGGGAAATAGGAAAGGATGGTACCACCTCCCCGGCTTGAACGGGGGACCTCTTGATCCACAATCAAGCGCTCTAACCAACTGAGCTAAGGCGGCACTGGGGGCGATGTAGACCCGGTCGCGGATGAATGCAAGACCCTTTGGACCGCTTGTCAGGGGGCTTTGTTCAGTTTATGCGGGAAAAAATCATTTGGTCGGAGGATGTGGGCATGGGTATCGACAAACAAAGCGAGGTTGCGGCCAATTTACAGATCGGGCCGACCAGCCTTGGGATGGTGCGGATTTATGTCGAGGGCGAGGGCGTGGACCTGCCTTTGGATTTTGATCCCGACGAGGCCGAGGAAATTGCCGAGGAGTTGCGGGCTGCTGCGGCGGCTGCGCGGGCCATGGGGCAGAGCGCAGGCAAGAAAAAGCGCTGAAATGCACGCGCATGGGTATGCGCGGACATTCTTATAACTATTTGAAATTGCATAGCAATGAAAATATCGTCTCGCCCTGTTATAGGCATGTGCGCGCCATTGAGATGCGGGCTCAGTGGCCAAGCTTAATTGGATGTTTATTCACCAGATGAAAGCAGGGGCGACCCTAACCTTTCCCCCTTATCGTGGCCCTTGGCACGGGGCGCGTTCCCTTCTTCCGGTGATTAGCCGGATCACGCCAAGGCCCCGCGCGCAGTGAGGCCGGGGGCGGGGTCGCGCAGGCTTTGCAGGCGTTGGGCGGCTGTGCGGGCAAAGGTTTGGGTAATGAGCTTGCGCCTTGCCGCGGCGAGTTTCGCTTCCGGGGCCATACGGATGAGCTCGGCGTCATAATCATCGGCAAAGATCAACCCAGTGCTTTCGGGCAGCAGATCGGTGGGAAAACCCACATCCACCGCCCAGAAGAACCGGTCGCACCAATTCAGATAGCCCTGCCATTTGCGATCGGTTTGAAAATCGGCGCGGGAGGATTTGCATTCCACCACCCAAATCTCTCCCTTCGGGCCGAGCGCCATGATGTCGACACGCAGGCCGCTGGCGGGGACCAACTCTTCAATGCAGGCAAAACCTAGGGCTGCAAGGTGGCGGCAGGTGCCGCGCGCGAGGCGTTGGCCGGGCGTGAGGTTGGAGGGGTAAGGGGTCATGTGGCCTCCGGTTCATGGCAGGCTTACGGTGAGCGAAGGAAGAACGGTTGGCAAGCCGGGGCGGCGTTGCACTTTGGCCCTGGTTTCGCAGAATGCATACTTTGTTTCG
>CALEMZ010000273.1 GCA_937910975.1 uncultured Pseudorhodobacter sp.
CGCGGCGGGCTATCCGCGAGGAGTTGGAGCAACTTCGCATGATTTCCGCCAAAGCGCCGCTGCCCATTTGGCGCGAATGCGCAAATGGCGATGTCGTTTGGGCGAATGCTTGCTATTTGGATCTTGTAACAAGCCACATGGAGGACAATCAGGATCTGGTCTGGCCGCTACCAAAGCTGTTTACGCTGCCCGTTACAACGGATCCCGCAAAGGCACAGCGCCACAAATTGACGATACCAGGCGACATGAACGCCCGTTGGTTTGATCTCTTTTGTTTTGGCGATACACGCGAACGACAGGTCTATGCTCTGCCCGCAGATGGCGCCGTGAACGCCGAAGAAGGCCTGCGCGCCTTTATGCAAACCCTTACGAAAACCTTCGCCCATCTTTCCACCGGGCTGGCGATTTTTGATCATGAGCGCAAGCTGGTCTTGTTTAACCCCGCGCTTATGGATCTGACAGGGCTTGCGCCAGATATGCTGATGAGGCGGCCAACGCTGGCAGCGTTTTTCGATGCCATGCGTGAGGTTTCGATGATCCCCGAGCCGCGCGATTATAGAAGCTGGCGCAACCAGATCACCGATATCGAAGAGGCAGCCGCCAACGGCATTTATGAGGAAACCTGGAGCCTACCCGGCGGTCAGACCTACCGGGTCGTCGGACGTCCGCATCCCAATGGCGCGCTGGCACTATCCTTTGAGGATGTCTCAACTGAAATGTCGCAAACCCGGCGCTATCGCGCAGATCTGGAGCTTGGGCAGGCGGTAATCGATGCCGTGGATGCCGCGATTGCCGTTTTCTCGGCCTCAGGGGTGCTTGTTATCTCAAATGCCGCCTATGCGGCTTTGTGGGGCCATGATCCCGCTGCATCTTTGGGGGGCACCGGCAGTGTTTCGACCGTCTGCGATCATTGGCGGAACGAAACAGCGCCTTCAGCACTTTGGGATCGGGTAGAGGATTTCTCAGCCAACCTCGGTCCGCGCAGCGCATGGCACGATCAAACCCGGTTCAAGGATGGCCGCCTGCTCAATTGCCAGTTCTCCCCTCTGGCGGGCGGGGCCACGATGGCCACTTTCCGCATGGATGCCCCTGATCAGGAGGGGCAAAAGGTCCCATTTTCGAGCGCGCGAAGATTAGCCTGATCTGACAAGGCTTCGCCCTTGCGCCGGGCGGTATGCCGCGTAAAACTGCGGCCATGTCATCCCCTGTTCCGCCTTCCGTTTTCTTGCCTGACGATTGCGCCACAACGCGGCTCGGGCGCCTGCTGGCCCGCCTGTTGCGGGCTGGCGATGTCGTCTTGTTGGAGGGCGGGATCGGTGCAGGAAAAACCCATCTAGCCCGCGCCTTCATACAGCACAAACTGGGCAAGATGGAGGACGTTCCTTCCCCAACCTTCACCTTGGTGCAAACCTATGAGGCAGATGGCTATGACATCTGGCACGCCGATCTTTACCGTCTGTCGCACCCTGATGAGGTGATGGAACTTGGGCTAGAGGCGGCCTTTGACACAGCCGTCTGTCTTATCGAATGGCCGGATCGGCTGGGAAACCTAACCCCGGACAATGCTCTTCGGATATCGCTTTCGCCGCATGATGACGGACGCGTTGCTGTTATCTCTGGTGGCCGGACCGGCTTGGCTGACGCCCTGAAGGCCTCATGGGTGTCTGATGCGTGACCGCATTGCCGCCTCTCACCACTTTTTACACGCGGTCGGTTGGGGCGATGCTGATCGCCGCTTTCTGGCTGGCGATGCCTCTGATCGCCGCTATGACCGGCTGCGCCGGGGCGCCGCGGCTGCCGTGCTGATGGACGCACCGCCGGGAAAGGGCGATGATCCCGCAGATTTCATTGCCATCGGCGCGCATCTCAACGCGCTTGGCCTTTCTGCCCCCCGCATCCTTGCGCAAGACCTGCGGCAAGGGTTCTTGTTGATCGAGGATCTGGGCGATGCGGTTTTCGCGCGGTTGATGACGCGCGAACCAGCGCGCGAGACCGAGCTATATGCGGCCGCCACGGATGTGCTGATCAACATCCAGTCCCACCCCGCCCCCGCGGGCCTGCCAAACCTTGCGGCCGAAGACTGGGCGAAGGCCGCCACCTTTGCGCTGGATTGGTACCGTTTTGCTATCACCGGGGATCGGGGAAATGGCCCGGCCTTTGTTGCGGCGCTCAGCGATGTAATGCACCGCCATGCCGATGGCCCGCGCGTTTTGATCCTGCGCGATTATCACGCCGAAAACCTGCTATGGCTGCCCCTGCGCAAGGGGTTGGCCCGCGTGGGGCTGTTGGATTTTCAACTGGGGCAAATGGGCCAGCCCGCCTATGATCTGGTGTCCCTGCTGCAAGATGCCCGCCGCGAGGTTTCGCCCGAGATGGAGGCAGCGATGATTGCCCGGTTTCACAGCGCGCGCGATGATGACGGCTTTGTTGCGGCCTATGCCGTGGTGGGGGCCCAGCGCGCGCTGCGCATCTTGGGCATATTCGCGCGGCTTTGTATGGTGGCCGGCAAGGCGCAATATCTGCCGCTGATCCCACGGGTCTGGGGGCAGTTGCAGCGCAACCTTGCGCAGCCGGAACTGGCGCATTTGGCCGAAATCTGCGCGCGCGAAATCCCGGAGCCCACGGCGCAAGCCCTTGAAAGGATAAGTGCTCAATGCGCAAAACACCCGATGCGGTAATGTTGTTTGCTGCGGGCCTTGGCACGCGGATGGGGGCGTTAACGGCCAACCGGCCCAAGCCCTTGATCAAGGTTGCTGGCACAGCCCTGCTGGATCATGCGCTGGCGCAAGTGCGCAGCGCAGGTGTTGCGCGGGCGGTGGTGAACACGCATTACCATGCAGCCCAGATCGCGGAACATCTGAAGGGGCAATCTAATATCCAGATTTCCTTGGAGAAAGATGATATATTGGAAACCGGCGGCGGGTTGCGGGCGGCCTTGCCGCTGCTGGGGGGCGGCCCGGTTTACACCCTGAACACTGATGCGGTTTGGACGGGGGCGAACCCGCTTGCCGCACTGGCTGAGGCTTGGGACAGCGCGCGAATGGACGCGCTTTTGCTGCTTGCCCCGCCTGCCCAGATCAAGGGCTTTCGCGGCGCGGGAGATTTCACTTTAGGCAATGATGGCCGCATCGCGCGCGCACACGGTGGGCCGGGGCTAGCCTATCTGGGCGCCCAGATCATTGTGCCAAAAGGGATTGAGGGCATCACAGAAACCGCCTTTTCGCTGAATCTGTTATGGGACCAGATGATCGCTGAGGGCCGCGCGTTTGGCGTTTTGCACAAGGGCGGGTGGTGCGATGTTGGCCGCCCCGAAGGGATTGCCGAGGCCGAAGCCTTATTGCGGGGTGAAGATGTTTCCTGATCCCGGCCCCCATATCTTTGCCATGCCCCCCGGTGCCGATTTCCCGGCCCAACTGGTAAGCGGCCTCAAGCAACGCCTTGCCGGGCAGCCACCCGAAGCGATGGCGCGGGTGACGCTTTACGTCAACACTGCGCGGATGCGGCGGCGGATCACCGATCTTTTCGTGGCGGATGGGGCCGGGTTTCTGCCGCGTATCCGGCTGGTGACGGACCTTGGCGATGCCATTCCCGGTGCGGGCCTGCCGCCTGCGGTCTCACCTCTGCGGCAACGGCTGACCTTGGCGCAGTTGATTGAGCAACTGTTGCTCCAACAGCCCGATCTTGCGCCAAGATCCGCGCTTTATGATCTGGCCGATAGCCTTGCGACTTTGCTTGATGAGATGCAGGGCGAAGGGGTTTCGCCCGATGTCATCGCGCGTCTGGATGTCGCCAACCACTCAGCCCATTGGGCGCGCACGCGCGAATTTATGGCCATCGTCGCGCGGTTGTTGGCCGAATTGGGCCAGCCTGACGCCCAGACCCGCCAGCGCAAACTGGTGGAGGCGATAGCAGCACTTTGGCAGGTGGCCCCGCCCGAAGGCCCGGTGATTGTTGCAGGCTCCACCGGGTCTCGCGGCACGACCGCGCTTTTCATGCAGGCGGTGGCGCGGTTGCCACAAGGCGCCATAGTGCTGCCGGGGTTTGATTTTGATATGCCCACCGCTGTTTGGGGTGGGCTGGAAAATGCGCTTACCGCAGAGGATCATCCGCAATATCGGTTCTTCAAACTTATGCATATAATGGATTTTGAGCCGCGCGATGTGCTGCCCTGGCTGGATCGCGCGGCCCCTTGCCCCACGCGCAATCAGCTGGTGTCGCTGTCGTTGCGACCTGCCCCGGTGACAGATCAGTGGCTGACCGAGGGCAAACTACTGCCCGATCTGGTCACGGCCTGCGCCGATATGGCGTTGATCGAGGCCGCAAGCCCCCGCGCCGAGGCCTTGGCGATTGCGCTTATTTTGCGCAAGGCGGCTGAGGATGGCACGACGGCGGCGCTGATCTCACCCGATAGAGGGCTGACGCGGCAGGTCACATCGGCGCTGGATCGCTGGGGTATTTTGCCCGATGACAGCGCGGGCCGCCCCTTGGCCCTTTCCGCGCCGGGGCGGTTTTTACGGCATGTTCTGCGCTTGTTTGAAGATCGGCTGACGGCCGAGGCTTTGTTGATTTTGCTCAAGCATCCGTTGACGGCAACGGGTTTTGCGCAGGAAGGCGAGGTCAGTCGAGGCGCTCACTTGCTGTTCACCCGAAACCTGGAATTGAAACTGCGGCGCAAAGGCCCGGTCTTTCCGACGGGCGCTGATCTGATGGCTTGGGCCATGGCCGAGAAAGACCCGGCAGTTTTACCTTGGGCCGAATGGCTGGCAAAGACGCTTGATGGCGTGGGGCTGGCAAAAACCATGCCTTTGGCGGACCATGTCGCCCGCCACCGCAAATTGGCCGAAGCCTTGGCGCTTGGCCCGCCTAAGGCCGCCACAAGCAGCAAGCTTTGGGAAGAGGCGGCGGGCGAAAGCGCCCGCGCTGCGATGGAAGACTTGGAGGCCGAGGCCGAGCATGGCGGCATCATGACCGCCAGCGATTACCGCCATTTATTCGAGGCACTGCTGAGCCGGGGTGAAGTGCGCGAAGCGGTGCAATCGCATCCACACATTATGATCTGGGGTACGCTGGAGGGGCGGGTGCAAGGGGCGGAACTGGTGATCCTTGGCGGGCTGAACGATGGCATCTGGCCACAACTGCCACCGCCCGACCCGTGGATGAACCGCGCGATGCGGCTGGAGGCGGGGCTTTTGCTGCCCGAGCGCCGGATCGGCCTTTCGGCGCATGACTACCAGCAAGCGATTTGCGCGCCGCGCGTGGTGATCAGCCGCGCGACACGTAATGCCGATGCCGAAACCGTGGCCTCGCGTTGGCTGAACCGCCTGACCAACCTTTTGGGCGGCTTGCCCGATCAGGGCGGGCAGGCAGCACTGGCGGCAATGCGCGAACGGGGGCAAAGCTGGCTGACGCTGGCCGCCGCGTCCGAGCGACCAGACCCGATTGTACCCAGCGCCCACCGCCCTGCCCCGCGCCCACCCGTTTCGGCCCGGCCTGCAAAGCTGGCCGTGACTGGCATCAAAACCCTGCTGCGCGACCCATACGCCATTTACGCCCGCCATATCTTGCGGCTTTTCAAGCTTAACCCATTGCGCCCCTCGCCCGACGCTTTGCTGCGCGGCTCCGTGCTGCACAAAGTTCTGGAAAACTTCACCAAGGCCCGCCCGGACACGGAAACCCGCGAAGCCGCCCGCGCGCGCCTTATCGCCGAGGCAAGCGCGGTACTGACCGAAGAGGTGCCATGGCCAGCCGCGCGTGCGCTTTGGATGTCGCGCATGAACCGCGCTGCGGATTTCTTTTTGAGCGCCGAGGCCGATCTGGGCGGCGTGCCGGTCGTGATTGAGAAAAAGGGCGCCGCCCCGCTTACCGGCCTGCCCTTTACGCTTGAGGCCCGGCCCGACCGGATTGATGCGCTTCCCGATGGGCGGGTGCATATTTTCGACTACAAGACCGGAAGCCCGCCCTCCAAGGACCAGCAGGAGTTTTTTGACAAGCAGCTGTTGCTGGAGGCCGCAATGGTCGCGCGCGGGGCTTTTGCCGCCCTGAATGGACCGCGTGAAGTGGCGGGGATCACCTATATCGGCCTTGGCTCCAGCCCTAAAAAGGATACCGACCACCCGGATGAGGCTGCTTTGGACCGGGTTTGGGAAGAACTTCACCACCTAATCAGGGAATATATGTCGGCAGATCGCGGCTATGTTTCGCGCCGCGTCATGCATGGGGAGCGGTTCCCCGGCGATTATGACCACCTCGCCCGTTTTGGCGAGTGGGAAATGACCGACGCACCCAAACCCGAGGATGTCACATGATCCGCAACGCAGCCTCAGAGCGGCAGGTCCAATCGGCCGACCCGCGCGCCTCGACATGGCTTTCGGCCAATGCCGGATCTGGCAAAACGCGGGTGTTGACGGACCGGGTGGCGCGGATGCTGCTTTCAGGCGTCGATCCTGGTCGTATTTTGTGCCTAACCTATACCAAAGCCGCCGCCTCCGAGATGCAAAACCGCCTGTTTGCGCGCTTGGGCGAATGGGCGATGAAGGAAGACGCTTCGCTGCGGCAGGCGCTGGCCAAGCTTGGCGTGGAGGGTGCGGTTGACGCGTCGCGGCTTGCCCGTGCGCGGCAACTTTTTGCGCGCGCGATTGAAACACCCGGCGGCCTGCGCATTCAAACAATCCATTCCTTCTGCGCCTCGCTTTTGCGGCGGTTTCCGCTGGAGGCGAAGGTTTCGCCGCAATTCACCGAGATGGATGACCGCGCCAGTGCGCTTTTGCGCGATGAGATCATCGATGAGCTTGCCGATAATGGCGCGCCCGAGGTGATTGCCGCTTTGGCTGGCGCCTATACCGGCGAAGATTTCGGCGCGCTGGCGGGTGAGGTGGCCGGGCGGCGCGCCGCCTTTGCGCAATGCCTGAGCGAGGCTGATTGCCGCGCATTGTTCGATGTGCCGCAAGGGCAAACGGAAGGTGACATTCTTGCACAGGTATTCTTGGGCGGCGAGGCGGAGTGGCTGCCCGAAGCGACAGCGATTATCGCCACCGGCTCTGCCAATGATGTGAAGGCCGCCGATAAGTTGCGCGGGCTTGATCTGGCCCGCGTGGATATGGCCCCGTTGTCGGCGCTGGAAGGGGTATTCCTGACGGGTGCCAAGACAAAAATGCCGTTTTCCGCCAAGTTAGGCACTTTTCCGACCAAAGGTATGCAACCGAAGCTTGGCCAGCTGCTTGATCGGCTGGAAGACCTGATGCGCCGGGTGGAAGCGGCGCGGGGCCAGCGCATCGCCCTTGCCGCGGCCCGCCGCACGGCCACGTTGCACCGTTTTGCCGCCGTCTTCCTGCCCGAATACAAAGCGCGGAAAGAGGCGCGGGGCTGGCTCGATTTTGACGATCTGATCACCCATGCCAAAGCCCTGCTCACCGACCCGCTGGTGGCGCAATGGGTGTTGTTCCGGCTGGACGGCGGTATTGATCATATTTTGGTGGATGAGGCGCAAGACACCAGCCCTGACCAATGGCGGGTGATTGAGCTGTTGGCCGATGAATTCACCACAGGACGGGGCGCGCGGGAAGAACCGCGCACCATCTTTGTGGTCGGCGATAAAAAGCAATCCATCTATTCCTTTCAGGGTGCGGATGTTGAAGCGTTCGATGAAAAGCGCGATCTGTTCAAGGGCAAGCTGGAGCAAGTACAAACACCGCTGCAAGAGCTTCAACTGGAACATTCTTTTCGTTCCTCGCACACCGTTTTGCGGCTGGTTGACCTGACCTTCGACGCGCGCCGCGAAAAGGGGTTGGGCGGCGAGGTAAAGCATATCGCCTTTTTCCCCGATATGCCGGGGCGGGTGGATTTGTGGCCGGTGATCGAAAAGTCCACCGTCCAAAAGCCCGAAAACTGGTTTGATCCGGTAGATCTGATCACCGAAGAGCATCACGCCTCACGTCTTGGCCGCAAAGTGGCGGAGACGATCAAGGGGATGATTGACCGGGGCGCGCAGATTCCGGTGAAGGGCGGGGCCGCAAGCCGCGCCGTTCATGCAGGCGATTTCCTGATCCTTGTGCGCAGGCGGTCCGAGATTTTCAGCGCGATCATTCAGGCTTGCAAGGCCGCCGGGCTACCGATTGCCGGTGCAGATCGGCTAAAGCTTGGCGCGGAATTGGCGGTGCGGGATTTGGCCGCTTTGCTTGCTTTCCTTGCCACCCCCGAGGATGATCTGTCGCTGGCCGCCTGCCTGCGCAGCCCCTTGTTTGGCTGGAGTGAGCAGCAGCTTTATGCGCTTGCGCAACCGAGAAAGGGTTTTTTGTGGCGGGCGCTGGAAAATGACCCGGCGCATGGCGAAACAGTCTCTATTCTGCAAGATTTGCGCGATCAGGCCGACTTTATGCGCCCCTATGATCTGATTGAGCGGATGCTGACCCGCCATGATGGCCGCCGCAAGCTTTTGGCGCGGCTAGGGGCGGAGGCGGAGGATGGCATTGACGAATTGCTGTCGCAAGCACTGGCTTATGAGCGCAACGATGTGCCCAGCCTCACCGGGTTTTTGGGCTGGCTAGAGACAGATGACGTGGAGGTGAAGCGCCAGATGGACAGCGCCGGGGACCGCATCCGCGTGATGACCGTACACGGCGCAAAGGGGCTGGAGGCCCCGATCGTGATCCTTCCCGACACCGCGCAATACCGCGCGCGGGAGCGCGCTGAGCTGTTTGTTTTGCCGCAGGGTGCGGTGTGGAAAACGCCCAGCGCGGAAAGCCCCGAAGCCATCGCGCAGGCGCGCGCCACCAAGAAGGCCCGCGATGAGGCCGAGGCGATGCGCCTGCTTTATGTCGCCATGACCCGCGCGCAAAGCTGGTTGATCGTTGCCGCAGCGGGCGCGGCTGGCAAAGAGAAAGACGATGATGATGACGCCTCGGGTGTTGTTTGGTATCGGTTGGTCCAAGAGGCAATGGTCGCCGCCGGGGCAACGGCGCAGGCTGATGGCACCCTGACCCTTACCGAGGGCGATTGGCCGCCAGACCTTGGCCCACAAAAGCAAGCCAGCATCACCGCCCCAACGCTTCCCCCTTGGGCCAGCGCCCCTGCCCCGGAAGCACCGCGCCCGGATCAGCCGATCAACCCATCAAGCCTTGGTGGCGCAAAGGCCCTGCCCGGCGATATCTCTCCCGATGACGACAACCGCGCCGCGATGGACAGGGGCACGCGACTGCACTTGTTGTTGGAGCATCTGCCCGACTGCCCGGCGGAAGACTGGAGGCGCATTGCCGCAGCGTTGCTTGACGGGGCGCCCGACCAAGCGGAACTGCTGGCGGAAGCGCAGGCGGTCCTGACGCATCCCGATCTGTCTGACCTGTTCGGCCCCGGCACCCTTGCCGAAGCCCCTATTACCGCCCACCTTGATGGCAAGCCGATGCTCGGCACGATTGACCGGCTGTTGGTGACGGACGGGCGGGTTTTGGCGGTGGATTTCAAATCCAACCTGCTGGTGCCGGAAACGGTGAGCGCGGTGCCGGAAGGGTTGCTGCGCCAGATGGGGGCCTATCACACAGCGCTATCGCAGCTTTACCCCGACAGGCAAGTAGATGTGGCCCTGCTTTGGACGCGCGCCGCTCAGGTGATGTTGCTTGATCCCGATATTGTGAGGTTGGCGCTTGGTCGCACCACACTCCCTTGACGTTGGCTGAGCGCACCCTTACCTTCCAGCCCGACACATTCCATTCAGGAGATACGTAATGGCCACCATCGCCGTCACCGATGCAACCTTCGACGCTGAAGTTCGCCAATCGGCTATTCCCGTCATCGTCGATTTTTGGGCCGAATGGTGTGGCCCCTGCCGCCAAATCGGCCCGGCTCTGGAAGAGCTTTCGGCCGAATATGAAGGCAAGGTAAAGATCGTCAAGATCAACGTCGATGAGAACCCCGATAGCCCGGCAGCTTTGGGCGTGCGCGGCATTCCGGCGCTGTTCTTGTTCAAGGACGGTCAGGTTGTGTCCAACAAGGTTGGCGCAGCCCCGAAGGCAGCCCTTGCCACCTGGATCGCTTCGGCAGTCTGATCGGGCCACAGGCATTAAGCAATGGGCGGCTTTCGGGCCGCCCTTTTGCATTTTGGAGCGGCTTGGCTTGTGCAGCCCCCCGGCCCCCGCCATATAGAATACTATAACGGAGGGCGATCATGTCATCAGATAAATTCCCCGGCTGGCACGGCACCACCATCCTTGCGGTGCGGCGTGGCGGCGAGGTTGTTATGGCGGGCGACGGGCAGGTCAGCCTTGGCCAAACCGTCATCAAAGGCTCCGCCCGCAAGGTGCGCCGCTTGTCGCCCGGTGGGCGCGATGTGGTTTGCGGTTTTGCAGGCTCCACCGCCGATGCTTTTACGCTGCTTGAACGGCTGGAAAAGAAGCTGGAGGCGATGCCGGGGCAACTGGCGCGCGCGAGCGTGGATCTGGCAAAAGATTGGCGGATGGATAAATACCTGCGCAACCTTGAGGCCATGCTGATTGTCACCGATGGCACCGACCTGTTTGTCATCACCGGCGCGGGCGACGTGCTAGAGCCAGAGCACGACGTTGCGGCCATTGGCTCGGGCGGGAATTTTGCGCTGGCGGCTGCGCGCGGGTTAATGACCACCGATATGCCTGCCGAAGAGATTGCCCGCAAAGCCATGGCGATAGCTGCCGATATTTGCGTTTACACCAATGGCAACCTGACGATTGAACGGATTTCCCCATGACCGACCTGACCCCCCGCGAAATCGTGTCCGAGCTTGACCGTTTCATCATCGGCCAGAGTGACGCCAAGCGCGCCGTGGCCGTGGCCATGCGCAATCGCTGGCGGCGCAAGCAATTGGCCGATGATCTGCGCGACGAGGTTTATCCCAAGAACATCCTG
>CALEMZ010000274.1 GCA_937910975.1 uncultured Pseudorhodobacter sp.
GTTGCAATGCACCATGGAAAAAGAGTAAGGCTGCGCGTCTATCCCATTGCCTGCGATAACTTCTGCGGCAAACGGTTCCGGTAACAAAAGGATCATGGCCGCGACATGCGGCTGCCCATGCGCTCAGAACGTCTGATATTTGCCTTGCGCAATGCTTCTCTTTCGCTGCCTGAGAGCGGCGATATTCTAGTAATGCGCCCGCGTGGCAGCGATAGCCTTGCCATGTTGCCCAAAGCACGGCTGACCATCGTGCATGGCAATCGCCCGGATTATGAAAGCTTTGCCGCACGCGGCTATTCCGTCATGCCCGCCCGCCCCGCAGGCAAGCGTTTTGCTGCGGTTCTGGTCTGTATCCCGCGCGCAAAGGCGCAAGCCCGCGCCATGCTGGCCGAGGCCGTGGCGGCCGCAACCCCTCAGGGTTTGATCATCGTGGATGGGCAAAAAACAGACGGGATCGACAGCATCCTGCGCGATCTGCGGCCACGCTTAACCCTGTCCGAAACCGTGTCCAAGGCGCATGGCAAGCTGTTTTCATTTCGGGTCGGCGATGACACGCTCTCCGATTGGGCCAGCACCCCGCAGATTATCGAGGGCGGCTTTCAAACCCTGCCCGGCGTGTTCTCTGCCGACGGTCCTGATGCTGGCTCTGCCCTTCTGGCTGCCGCTTTGCCGCCCAAACTTCCCGCCCGCATCATCGATCTGGGTGCCGGCTGGGGCTATCTCTCCCGTGCCATCCTTGCGCGCACCGGCGTGAAAGAACTGCATCTGGTCGAGGCAGAGGCCGCAGCACTGGATTGCGCGCGCCACAACATCCAAGATACGCGTGCGCATTTCCACTGGGCCGATGCCACCAGCTTCAAACTGGATCGCGGCGTCGATGCTGTGGTTTGTAACCCCCCTTTCCACAGCGGCCGCGAACCGGACCCCTTGCTTGGCGTGGCCTTTGTGCAAGCTGCGGCCCGGCTTTTGGCCCCGCATGGCACGCTCTGGCTGGTCGCTAACCGCCATTTGCCTTATGATCGCACCCTCGCCGCCCTTTTCCGTGAGGTCGAAGATATTGGCACTGATGCCCGCTTTCGTCTAACCCGTGCCGCAAAACTCATTCGCCAGACCCGCTAACATCCAAAAACGCAGGAGCTATCCCAATGTCGTTTTCCCTTTCCGGTAAAACCGCCATCGTCACCGGCTCTGCCGCTGGCATCGGGTTAGCCATTGCCCGGCATTTTCTGGCCAAAGGCGCAAATGTGATGTTTGCCGATGTCGATGAGGCTCGGCTGGACAATGAATGTGCCGAAGAGGCTAGGGCTGAAGGGGCATTACGGTTTTTCGGCGGCGATCTGCGTGAGAAACTGACCACCGCAAACCTGCTTTCGGCCACCATCGACGCCTTTGACCGGGTGGATATTCTGGTCAATGGCAGCCGCAAGATGCAAACCTCTGAGGCGCTGAACCCTGATGCGGATGTGGTCGAGTTGATGTGGCAGCAAAACCTGATGACCAGCCTGCGCCTGTCGCAAATGACGGCCAAGCGTATGATCCTTCAGGCGGAGAAGGCCGGGGATACCGAAGGCGTGATCGGCTCGATCATCAATCTGTCTTCGATCGCTGCCCACCGTACCCAGCCTGAACTTCTGGGCTATTCCATTTCCTGTGCCGCAGTTGAACAGATGACCCGCTCGCTCGCCGTGGCACTTGCCCCCAAGCGCATCCGTGTAAACGCCGTATCTTTCGGCTCAGTCATGAGCGACAGCCTGCAACGCGCACTAAAGGAAAACCCCGATCATCGGATAGCCATTACTGCGGCGACGCCTCTGGGCCGCATCGCCGCTGCGGATGAACTGGCCGAAACCGTGCAGTATCTGGCCTCCGATGCCTCATCGTTCATGACGGGCCAAATCGTCACGCTCGATGGTGGGCGCTCGCTGATTGATGCCGCGGCGCCCCCCGCGTATTAAAGCGTCTTGCATTTTATCTGATCCAAGGATCATCAGAATTGCCCAAGCCGTGGGGCAATTCTGATTCACTTTAAATGCAAAACGCTCTAACACCCGCCTTTACTCGGGGTGGGTCAGCTTGCAACTGGCCACTGCACGGGCGCTGCTGCGCACCAACTCCACCCGCTTTTTCTGCATCTCGACCTGTTTTTGACGCTCATACGCAAGGTTGATCGCCTTGGGTCTGATTTCAGTATATTCATACTCCCGCAAACACATCTTGGGGGCGATTACAGGTTCTGTCGCAGTCACATGCGTCACACGTTGGCAAATCACCCAACGCGTGCGGGTCTGCACAATCTCCTCCAGGGCATAGCCTCGGTCCAGATTACCCTGCACCTCGCCAATCAGCCGATCCATTATCCGCAAATCACGTGTGGCACTTGCGATGCAACGCTCTTGCGGAGTACCACAGCCCGCCAGAACCGCCGCCAAAGCCACAAAGCCGAAAATCAAGCCTACGCGCATTCCCAGCCCCCCGCTTTCTTGCATCATACAAGTTTCGTGCATTGTACAAGGTTGCACCCCGCAAAGAAACTACGAGATACGCCGAGGTCGCCCACCGCGATAAGAACGCGTCAGCTCAAAGAGGAGTCCTGTGATCGGTCGCGCACCAGCCGATAACTGCCCTCCGGCAAATTCAGCGCGGCCAGCAGGTCATTCACCTGCACCATCGACAAGGTGATCGTCACCAGCTCATCGCTGCGCGGGTCAAGCTGTTCAAGCGTCACGCAATCCTCAAAGGCAGAGATGGTCACATCATCCGCAAGATTCGGGCTGCCCTCGTCAATCAGGGTGATGATTGTGGCGTCAAATTCATGCTCAATGGTAAACATGCCACCATGCTATGCGCGCCCCACCAAATGAGCAAGCTTTGGTGAAAGGGCTTCTCGCCGCGCGGGCTTATGCTACATGATAAGACGCACAACAAAGGACGGATAGTATGAAGGCGCAGTTTCGGTGGATCGGTGCAGTGCTGATGTCCCTGTCTTTGGCAGGCTGCGTGGTACCAACCACGCCGACAAATCCACAGGCCCGCGCAGCGGTGCAGACCGCCCATACCGCGAAAAGCCTGCCTCAGACCCAAGCCACGCACAATTTCATGATGGCGGTGCAAGCCGTGGAACCCGTGGCCGAAAATTATTGCCGCGCCCACACACGCGGCCAATCCTGCAATTTCCGCATCGTGATTGATGATCGCCCGAACCAACCCCCCAACGCCTTTCAAACCATCGATAGCGCGGGACACCCGATCCTTGGCTTCACCTTGGCGCTGATCGCAAACGCCCGCAATATAGACGAAATTGCCTTTGTGATGGGGCATGAGGCAGCGCATCACATCCGGGGCCATATCCCCCAGCAACAGCAAAGCGCCACCGAGGGCGCACTACTGGCCGGTATCCTTACGGCTATCGGCGGCGGCGACGGTGCCGCCATTCAACAGGCCCAGAAAATCGGGGCCTCCGTCGCGGCTCGGCGCTTCTCCAAAGGGTTTGAGCTGGAGGCAGACGCGCTTGGTGCCGAGATTACCGAGCAGGCAGGCTTTGACGCGCTGCGTGGCGCGGCCTACTTTGACCGCCTGCCCGATCCCGGAAACCGGTTCCTCGGCACCCATCCGCCCAATGCTGAACGCCGTAGAACCGTGGCCAAGGTGGTGGCCGGCCTCCGCTAGTTCCGCTTGTCTCTTTGACCTGCGTCAAGGCGAAGCTTTCGATTTACCGCCACACTAGGGTGACACGCCAACCCGACGGTGGAGCGAAAGTCATGATCGGATATGTCGAAGCGCCTATCAGTTGGGCTCTGATCCGCGGCATGGCGCGCCGTGCCGGAGTCGATGTGCCGCGCGCCGTAGCGGAAGGCTGGCTCAGCCGCGAAAACCTCGCCGTATTGGTTGACCGCTGCCAAAGCGGGGGCTGTACCGCCAGCTGCATCAATCTTCTGGGCAAGCCGCAGGGTACCCACCCCCATCCCCCGCCCGCCTTTTGCGCAATTCGGGCAGAGTTGGAAGCACTGGCACCTGTGCAAAAGTAACTCTAAAATGCCGCCATCGATCCGAGGGGCAGATGCAAAAATTTCTGAATGTGGTCAGTGACCGAGGCTCTCGTTACGCAGTCGCCGGCGGAGTGATCTGTGGGCGTGAGGGCGTGGACAGCTTCCTCAAAGCCCTCAAAACCAACAAGAAGTTTGCCAAAGCGACCCATAATTCATGGGCGGCAATCTTGTCTGCCGATGGCCCACTGAAAAATGATGATGGCGAGGCGGGGGCCGGGACCGCCATCTTGCGTATGTTGGAACGTGAAGGGTTGGCCGACCATATCGTCGTCG